>NZID01000090.1 GCA_002691605.1 Crocinitomicaceae bacterium | reverse complement strand
CTAAAAATATAAACTTAACAATACTTGAAATTAGATTAGAAATAAATACGTACCCAACTCCAATATCAGGATTATAAAAATTTTCAATTATCCAATTGGTATTTCCATGGTCAAAATTCACTTTACAATAAAAAATAAAAAATAGATTTAAGCTAATATTAACCCCTACATTTAAAAAGTTTATAAGAGCAAATTTTTTAGCTTTTTCTTGAAGTCTTAAATAGGCTAAGGGAATAGCCGAAATTGCATCAAGTCCCACAATTAATCCAAACCAAATTATATATTCCGAATGTTCTGGATATTTAAGTAAATTAGCTATATCTTGAGAAAACAAGCTTACTAATAAAATAAATATACTAGAAGTCGATAAAAGAGAGAATAGAGTATTAGAATATACTTGTTGGAAAATTATTTTTTTATTATTTGAAAACCGGAAAAAGGCCGTTTCCATTCCATAGGTCAAAAGCACTACTAAAAATGCAACATAGGCATACATTTCTGTGATAATTCCATACTGTTCGTTAGAAAATTGTATTACGTAAAGTGGGGTTAATAAGAAGTTTAGGAATCGACCAATGATACTACTTGATCCATAGATAGCCGTTTGTCCTAATAATTTCTTTATAGAACTCAAAATATTAAAATTTTGGTTTTCTCTTTTCTAAAAAAGCATTAGTTCCTTCTACAAACTCTTCGCTCTCAAAACAATCTCCGAAAGAATCTATCTCGACCTGGAAGCCATTTAGTTCATGATTAAAACCTGAATTAATGGATTTTATCGCATATTGAATTGCTCTAGGAGAGTTTTTAATTATTTGCTCTGCAATTTCATTACACTTAGCTAATAAGGATTTTTGCTTTACTTCGTAATTAATAAGTCCCCACTTTAAAGCATCTTGAGTATTGATCATTTTAGCAGATAAAATCATTTCAAAAGCCTTTCCTTTGCCTACTAGCTGCGAAAGTCTTTGAGTACCGCCATATCCTGGAATTACGCCAAGGCTAACTTCTGGAAGTCCCATTTTAGCATTTTCAGAAGCTACTCTTATGTGACAGCTCATTGCTAGTTCTAAACCTCCTCCCAATGCAAAGCCATTTATTGCTGCAATAACAGGTTTAGTAAAATTCTCAATTTTATTAAATAGTTTTTCTTGACCAATTCTAGCAAGTTCCTTTCCTTGCTTCTTAGAAAAATTTGCAAATTCTTTTATGTCTGCACCTGCTACAAAGGCTTTTTCCCCCTCGCCACTTAAAATTAAAACTTTTATATTACTATCTTTTTCTAATAAATTAAGTCGTTGATGTAATTCTTCAATTGTTTTAATATTAAGGGCATTAAGTTGTTGAGGCCTTCTAATCAATAGAAGCCCAATTCCATTTTTAGTTTGTAAATGAATATTTTCTTCTTTCATAAAAGTAATTTAATGATAAAATTAGGTTTATAGTCTAAATAGTAATGTGAAGTTTTCATTTAATATTCTTCTTGAACATCCAGTCTCTTAAATTACGAAATAAATAAATCAACCCCCAGTAAGTCATTATTAACAGAGTTATATTTTTTAAAAGGGTTAATAGTAGACTTCCAAAAAAACCTGAAATAAATATGACATAATATGCTTGATAAATAGCAATTAAAAAAGAAACTAAAATATGAAGAAAAGTACTTCTTTTGGTCACAATAATTGATCAAGGAATAAATATTACTTTTTCTGTAGTACTCATTTCTACAATATTAATTACCCCCATATAAACTTCATTAATTTCTACATCTAAGACAGCAAACCCTGCCTGACCATCTTGGTAATTGTCAGAAAAATCAAAAGTAGCGGAACCGTTTGATGAAGTCGTTTTTTCCTCATCTATAATAGGAACATTAGTACCATTAAAATTATCGTAAAATAAACGGACATTAACATTTTCTAAAGGGCTATTGGTGTTATTGTCTAAAACCGTTATTATAGCTATTGTTTTTTCTTGTTTATAACATGACCAAAACAAATTAGAGCTAATAAATAAGCTCATATATATAAATAATCTATAAAATGAAATTCTTAAGTTCACTTAATTTTGTATAAGTTTGAAAATTAATTAATATGCAATATAAAAATTTAAGTATTATTAGATTATGATTTCAGGGTTAAAAAATATTCCATTCAAATTTCTTCCAGCTGTATTTCTATTTATTTTTTTTATAAATAAAAATCTAACTCAGACATTTAACCACTCAGAAGAAAAATCAAATAAACTAAAAAGCACCATAGTTTATATGGAAACTTCTATTGGAAAATTGACTTTAGAACTCTACCATAAGACTCCACTTCATCAACAAAACTTTTTGAAATTAGTTAGTGAGAAATTTTATGACAGTATTCAATTTCATAGAGTGATCAAAAATTTTATGGCTCAGGCGGGAGATCCTAATTCAAAAAAAAGAAATTTTTCAGGGCAATTAGGACAACAAAGTTATGGCCCAACAATACCTGCTGAAATAATTCCTACTTATTTCCACAAAAAGGGGGCCTTAGCAGCAGCAAGAATGGGGGACAATGTCAATCCTGAAAAAAGAAGCTCTGGAAGCCAGTTTTATATAGTTCAGGGGAAAACTTACAATGAAAATCAACTTCTTCAAATAGAACAAAAAATAAATCAACAAGAAGAAAATAATTTAATAGGTAAGTTTTTAAATAAAAATGAAAATATGCACTACATGAATAAAATTAAATATTGCCAACAACAAAGATTAAATGATAGTTTAAACATCATATATAAGGAAATTAAATCATTAGTCATCAATAAAGAATCTAATAAGTTTAAATTTTCTGAAGTAGCTTTAGAAGCATACAAAACCGTTGGAGGAACTCCTTTTTTAGATAATGGTTATACTGTTTTTGGACAAGTAATTGATGGAATTGAATTAATTGACAGAATTTGTGGTGTACCAACTAAAAATGGCGATATTCCATTAGAACCAATTGTAATTTTATCGGTCCACAAAATGAGTAAAAATGATTGAGGAAATTAATATTATAACTAAGGAGGTAGATGCCTTTAATAGTAAATCTTCTGAAGAAATTGAAAATTTTAGAATTGCTTATTTAGGAAAAAAAGGCAGAATTACCCAGCTATTCACTCATTTTAAGCTGGTCCCTTCATCTGAAAAAAAAGAATTTGGTAGACAGTTAAATATTTTAAAAAGTCTAACTTCTGAAAAAATAGTCAAATTAAAGGAAGAACTAAAAGAGCAATTAAAATCTACAAAATCCAAAACAGATTATACTATTCCCGGACAACCTTTTGATGTTGGGTCAAGACATCCAATCTCCATAATCAGAGATCAAATTATTGAAATATTTTCTAATATCGGGTTCAATATTTCTGAGGGCCCTGAAATTGAAGACGACTGGCACAATTTTACAGCTCTTAACTTCCCAGAAGAGCACCCAGCAAGAGATATGCAGGATACATTTTTTATAAATAAAGATATTGCTCTTAGAACTCATACTTCTTCAGTCCAAGTTAGAGTTATGGAAAATAATCAACCTCCGATTAGAACTATATCACCTGGAAGAGTTTACAGAAATGAAGCAATATCTGCTAGAGCTCATTGTTTTTTTCACCAAGTTGAAGGTTTATATATTGATAAAGATGTTTCATTTGCAGATATGAAACAAACGCTTTTGTATTTTACTAAAGCCATGTTTGGTAGCGAAACGAAAATTAGATTAAGACCATCGTACTTTCCTTTTACTGAACCTTCAGCTGAAGTGGATGTTTCTTGCACAATTTGTAAAGGAAAAGGGTGCAACGTTTGTAAGTATTCTGGATGGTTAGAAATCATGGGTTGTGGAATGGTAGACCCCAATGTTTTAGAGAATTGTAAAATTGATCCTAATAAATTTGGAGGATATGCTTTTGGAATGGGAATAGAAAGAATTGCACAATTAAAATATGAAGTAAATGATTTAAGGCTTTATTCTGAAAATGATGTTCGTTTTTTAAAACAATTTACTCCAGAATCTTAATTATTGTATTAATGATGCCAGTCAAAATCTTTCAATTCTTCGAGACAATAGGTAAGAAGATCAATACAGTTTTGAACATCTTTTTTGTTAACCATTTCAATTACTTGATGTATATGCCTTGTTGGTATAGAAAATGCTCCAGCTATTGAACCACCGGGAGTCATTCGTTGTATGCTTGCAGTATCAGTTCCTCCAGCTGTAAGAATTTCATTTTGCCATTGTATGTTATGGGCATTTGCAGTATTACGCATAAATTGCACCATTCTTGTATCACAAATAGTACTGGCATCCATAATTTTTATAGCAACACCTTTTCCTAGTGAAGTAATTTTTTCGTGTTCTGCAGCACCAGGTACATCATACGCAATGGTAGTGTCTAGCCCAAATCCAAAATCTGGTTTAATTTTCTGTGTTGCCACTTGTGCTCCTCTTATTCCTACTTCTTCTTGAACTGTAAATACAGCATAAGTGTTAAAATCTGGAGTTTTTATTTTTTTTAATGCTTCAATTAAAACAAAAACAGAAATTCTGTTATCTAAGCTTTTACAATTTACACAATCTCCCATTTCAATAAGTCCTCTTTCTCTTGTAACAGGATCTCCAACTTTTACTATTTTATCAACCTCAGACTTTTCTAATCCTAGATCTATGTAGTAGTCTTGAATTTTGGGAACTCTGTTTTTTTCTTCAGTGGTCATTACGTGTATAGGCTTAGAACCCATTACCCCAACCAAATTTTTTTTTCCGTGTACTATTACTCTTTGTGAGGTAAGAGTTTTTGGATCGAACCCTCCTAACGGGTGAAACTTTAAAAACCCTTTGTCATTTACGTGGGTTACTATAAATCCAATTTCATCCATATGAGCGGCAATCATAACTGATTTAGTATCGTCCTTCCCTTTTTTTAAAGCAATGACATTTCCCATATTATCTATGTTTATATCGTCAACACAGTTTTCAATTTCTTTAAGAACTAAATTTCTTACCCTATTCTCAAATCCTGGAGCACCCGGTGTCTCACAAATATTTTTAAGTAATTTAATATCGACCATCTTATTCTATGTAACTCAATTTAAGCATATTGGTTTTCCCACTTTCACCCAAAGGAATACTAGCTGTATTAATAATTAAATCTCCACTTTCTACATAATTCTCATTTTTCAAAAGATGCATTATATCGGCTATAGTGTGATCTGTGCTAATTGTTTTATCATAATAGAATGAACTTACTCCCCAAACAAGTGACAGGGTGCTTAATAACTTTTTATTACTTGAAAAAACATAAATCTCTGACTTTGGTCTTTGACTTGAAATTTTATAAGCAGTGTATCCAGAATGAGTCATAGTTATAATGGCTTTTGCTTCAACTCTTTGAGCTAATCTACAAACATTAAAACATATAGAATCTGTTATAAATCTATCGTTATTTTTTTCTGGCATTGTTTCTTTAACATAGATTTTTTCATATTTAGACTCTACTTCATGAATAATTCTAGACATAATTTTGATTACTTCAACGGGGTGTTTCCCTACAGAAGTTTCTCCACTTAGCATAACTGCATCTGCACCATCCATCACAGCATTGGCAACATCATTTACTTCAGCTCTGTTAGGGGTAATATTATCCATCATACTTTCCATCATTTGAGTAGCAATTATGACAGGCTTGGCCATATCTTTTGCTAAACTAACAATTTGCTTTTGAACAAGAGGAACTGTTTCTAATGGCACTTCTACTCCTAAATCCCCTCTAGCAACCATAACAGCATCCGTTTCACTTAGAATCCCTTTTAGGTCATGAACAGCTTCAGGTTTTTCAATTTTTGCAATTATTTTTGCTTCTCCTTTATGACTATTAATTAAATGTCTAAGCTCAATAACCTCTCTTGCAGATCTTACAAATGAAAATCCTATCCAATCCACTTTTTGATCTAGAGCTACTATTAAGTCAGATCTGTCTTTATCTGTTAAACTAGAAATGCTAATATTAGTTTCAGGAAGGTTGAGCCCTTTTTTAGAAAGTAATAACCCCCCTGCAATTACTTTTGTTTTCACAGTATCTAATAAGTTAGTTTCCATTACCTCAAGATGAATTTTACCGTCATCTAATAACATTTTCTCCCCTTTTTTTACATCTTTTGGTATTCTATAGATAAAAATTTGAGCAGCTTTTTTGAAGGCATGTTTCTCAAGAGTTGTCAAATGAAATTCTTCTCCATTTTCTAATAAAAGGCCTTTTTCAGGCATTTCACCAATTCTGATTTTTGGACCTTGTAGATCTGCTAAAATTGCAGAATGTGTCCCTAATTCTTTATCGACTTTTCTTATACTATTTATAGCGTTAATATGATCGTCATGACTTCCGTGTGAAAAATTGACCCTGAAAACATTAACACCTTCGTTAATCATAGATTTTAAAATATTGAGGTTACCTGTTGAGGGGCCTATTGTTGCGACTATTTTGGTTCTTTTGCTCATATTAAAATATTAAATTTTCTTTAGACTTAAGTTGTTCTACTATAACATAATTAGTAGTTAAAATAAATGGAATAGTTTTTAATTTGTTCAGATAAAAATTGTAAGATTTTTTTTCATCGGATTTAATTAATAAAAAAAAATCAAAATGAGATTCTTCAGGGATTAACCAAGTGCTATTACATTTGTTTTTAATAAGGTAATATTCATCTGAATTTGCACTGTTGGTAAATGAAAATACTGGGAAATTAGCGTTGGGTTTAGAATTACTACTAAAAACAAGTTCAATATCATCTTTTGTTTTGGAAAGATTTAAGCCTAGAGTACTATTTACTGCCCAGCATAATCGATAATCCTTTTCATGACAACAAATACCAAGAAGATTAAAGTCAAATTCGTATTTTTCTTCCAATAAATGTTTCATATATAATAGTTTTATAGTAATTAATTTATAAAAATTTATTTATTTAAAATTTTCTATAATAAAATTAGAGATCGTAAAAAGTTTGTTCTCTTTAAACTTACCAGCCATTAATTGAATTCCAAAAGGCATNCNATTACTATGTTTTCCAATTGGTAATGAAATTGCAGGTAGTCCCACAATATTTGCATGAACTGTAAAAATATCCTGTAAATACATTGTTATNGGGTCTTTAATTGCTCCAATATTAAANGCTGTAGAAGGAGTTGTAGGAAATAATAGCACATCATTATTTTCAAGCATTTGCTGGGTTTTAAGGGATATTAATCTTCTAACTTTTTGAGCTTTTGTAAAATATGCATCATAGTACCCTGAACTTAAAACAAAGTTTCCAAGCATGATTCTTCTTTTTACTTCAATACCGAANCCCTCAGATCTTGAGTTTTCGTAAGTGCTTTCTATATCATTAGAATGTTTGGANCTAAATCCAAAATGGGCTCCATCATATCTTGAAAGGTTGGAACTTGCTTCAGCTGTGGTTAAAACATAATATGTGGGAACAATATAACTTAAGTAGGGGAATTTTAATATTTCAANCTTATGGCCATTTGACTTTAGCTTTTCAATAATTGTTAANGTTTTATCTTTTATTTCACTATCTAANCCNTCAAAATTCAAATATTCATCAGGAATTCCAATTTTTAATTTTTTTTTAATGGATTTAATGAATTGGTTATTGCTTTGCCTTTTGGAAATGGTACTGTCATATTTATCTGGTCCACTAATTACATGACTTATCAAATTGGTGTCATGAATATTGTTAGAGAAAATACCTATCTGATCAAAACTTGAACCGTAAGCAATTAAGCCATGTCTTGAAACTCTTCCATAGGATGGTTTAAANCCAATAACACCACAAAATGAAGCAGGCTGTCTAACAGAACCTCCAGTATCTGATCCAAGNGTAGCTGTACATAATTTCTCAGCAATTGCAGATGCCGAACCCCCGGAAGATCCACCAGGTACTTTTTCATTATTTACTGGGTTTTTAACTGGGCCATAAATACTATTTTCGTTAGAGCTTCCCATAGCAAATTCATCACAATTAAGCCTACCAATTAAGATACCATCTTCTTGAAGAATTTTTTGTACAGNAGTAGCTGAAAATGTAGATTTAAATCCCTTTAATATTTTAGAACTGGCAGTAACATAATGTCCTTCATAACATATATTGTCTTTCAAACCAACAAACATTCCAGCTAGCAATCCAGAATTTTTATTGATAATTTTTGATTGAACTTCTTTTGCTTTTTTAAGAGATTCTTCTTCAAAAATCTCAATGAATGCATTTGTTTTGGAGGATTTTATTCTTTGAATATATTCTTTACAAATTTGAACTAACGATAATTTGCCATCGGCTACTAATTTTTGTATCTCTTCTAAAGATTCAGGNATGTTCAATTCAATTATTCTTTAGTATCTGATTCTTCTTCGTTTTTAGTAGCGTCTTTAAATTCTTTGACTCCTTTACCAAGACCTCTCATTAACTCTGGAATTTTTTTTCCACCAAATAGAAGNAAAACAACTACTAAAATTATTATTATTTGTGGNGGNCCTATTATTCCTAATAAAATTGTATTCATTTTGAATTTTTTTAATATGTAAATCTACTAAATGTTTTTTATTAAAGTTTGATTCCAATCAATGCAGCTACACATCCTTTGACATCTTCTGAACTATTATTGTTTTCAGGTGCCCTTAATGTTATGATAAGTTGTTGAGTAGATCCAACTTTAAAGTCNAATNTTTTAGATCCNTCTCCGTTATTGTCATAAAAAAGTTGCCTTNTGGTATTTCTTATTGTAAGCTGTAAGTCTCCAAGAATAGAGTCTGAACAAGCATTTACTCGATAACTTTGNCCATCATAAAAAGTGGTAATATATTGATACTTTTCTCCAGGAGCGATTTCTTTGTTGGCAGACTGTCCAGTGGGCATAAAAGACTTACTAAGTTCTTTCTTNCAACTTTTTGCAAACCCTTTACATTGAGCATATAGCCCTATNGAAAATAGTAATAGACCAACACTAAATATATATTTCATAATATATGATTTTTACTAAATTAATCAATTTTAGGACCATTTAAATGGAAAAACAACTAATTATTATTTCGAAATTAAGACTAAAATCTTTATTAAAAGACTTTTTAATTGATTTTATATTTTTAATTTCTTAAATCATTTGTTATCATTTTATAATTATTCTAATTTTTAAAATCATCATCTCATTAATCCTCNTATCAAGATGCAAACTTTCCAATCAAGAATTCAGCTTCCTTGTGACTCTATTTTTTATAAAATTAATGTGCAATTAACCAATTTTCTCCGACTCCAATTTCCACTTCTAAAGGGACATCAAATTTTATAGCATTCATCATTTCTTTTTCAACTAATAACTTCAATTTTGCTTCTTCTTCTTTATGCATGTCAAAAACTAATTCGTCATGAACTTGAAGAAGCAGTTTTGATTTTAAATTATGCTGTAATAATTGCTTATGAACGTTAATCATAGCAATTTTTATAATATCTGCAGCACTACCTTGGATAGGGGCATTTATAGCATTTCTTTCGTCAAACCCTCTCATTGTAGCATTGCCACTATTTATATTATTTAAAAATCTTTTTCTTTTAAAAAGCGTTTCAACATAGCCATTTTTTTTGGCAAAATTAATAGTTGAATCCATATAATTTTTAACATTTGGAAACTCTTTAAAATAATTATCAATAATTTCTTTAGCTTCTTTTCTTTTAATCCCCAATCGCTGAGATAATCCAAATGCAGAAATTCCATATATGATACCAAAATTTACCATTTTTGCTTTTCCTCTCATTTCTCTAGATACTCTTTCTAAATCCACTTTAAAAATTTTAGATGCAGTTTCAGTATGAATATCTCTACCCACTGTAAAAGCATTGATCATGGATTTATCTTTACTTAATCCTGCAATTATTCTAAGTTCTATTTGTGAATAATCAGCACACAATAACAAGTGGTTATTGTCAGAGCTGCAAAATGCTTTTCTAATTTCTTTGCCTAGTGCTGTTCTCACTGGAATATTTTGCAAATTAGGTTTATTGGAGCTCAATCTTCCAGTTGATGTTACTGTTTGCATGTAGTTGGTATGAATTTTCTTGGTTACCCTAGAAATTAGCTTTGGAAGAGCATCTACATAGGTAGAAAGTAATTTTCTTCTAGTTCTGTAGTCTAAAATATCTTCAATAATGGGGTGTGTACCATTTAGTTTTAATAGGGTAGATTCATCCGTTTTATATTGTCCTGTTTTTGTTTTTTTAGCTTTATCGTCCAGCATTAATTTTCCAAATAAAACTTCGCCCAATTGCTTTGGTGAATCTATATTAAACTCTATTTCACTATGCTTGTAAATAGACTTTTCTAAATCAGCTAAACTTAATTTAAGTTTTTCGGAAAATTCTAAAATCGAGGATGTATTTATTTTTATTCCTTCCTTTTCCATATCATGCAGTACCCTTAAAAGAGGCATTTCTACTTTTTCAAATAGAAAATCCAAGTTTAGATCTTTAATTTTATCTTTAAATTCTAAATAGAGCTGAAATGTCAAATCAGCATCTTCTGCTGCATAATTCTTTAAATCATTTAAATCCACCTCCTCCATTTTTTTGGTAGGTTTTGATTTTTTCCCAATTAATGACTCTATAGAAATGGGATTATAATTTAAAACATTTCGCGAAAGGTGGTCTAAATTATGTCTCTGTTCAGGATCTATTAAATAGTGAGCAATCATTGTATCAAAACAGTGATCACTTATTTTAATCCCATATTTAAATAAAATTCCATAATCATATTTTAAATTATGTGCTATTTTTAAAATAGGGGAATTAAAAAAATCTTGATAAAGGTTTATAAGTTCAGGATTTTTAGAAAAGTCACAATAATATGCTTCGTTTTTTTTGAAACAAAAAGAAATTCCAAGTAATTGTGCTTTACTAATTTCAAGGGATGTAGTTTCTGTATCAAAAGCCACTGCCTTTTCCATAAATAATTTGGCAATTAAATTTTCATGTTCAATCGGACTTTCTATAAGATAATATTTTGGATTTACAGATAAAAAGTTAGCTAATGAAATTTCTTGATTAGAATTACTTTCTAATTCACTATTTGAAAATAAGTCCATTTGCTGTTCCTGATAAATAGGTTTGCCCAAAATCCTTTTCCCAAGTTGATTAAACTCTAAATCTTTAAGAATTAGAGTTAATTTTTTTTCATTAATTTCTTTTCTCTCAAATTCTTCTTCATCAAAAGCAATAGGACAATCAAGAATTATAGTCGCAAGTTGCTTAGAAATCAAACCCTGTTCAGCAAAGTTTTCTACATTTTCTTTTTGTTTTCCTTTTAAATCAGCTGTATTTTCTAATAAATTTTCAATGCTACCATAAGTTTTAATTAGTTTTTTAGCGGTTTTTTCTCCAATACCTGGAATACCTGGAATATTATCCACAGCATCTCCCCAGAGTCCTAGAATGTCAATTACTTGTTCAGGTCTTTCAATCTCAAATTTTTCACAGACTTCTTTCGGGCCTAGTATTTCACTTGGATTTCCGCTTCTGCCAGGCTTATAAATAAAAATATTTTCACTCACTAGCTGTCCAAAATCTTTGTCAGGAGTCATCATAAAAACCTGATAACCTTCTTTTTCAGCTTGTTTAGCTAACGTACCAATCAAATCGTCTGCTTCAAAACCATCTTCCATTTTAAAAGGAATATTCATTGCGTTTAGAATATCAAAAATATAGGGAATAGATTTTCTAATATCTTCCGGCATTTCTTGCCTATTTGCTTTATATTCCACAAACACGTCTTCTCTGGTAGATCCTCCAGGAGGGTCAAAAATCACTCCAAGGTGAGTGGGTTGATGTTTATTTATAACTTCTAACATACTATTACAAAATCCAAATATTGAGGAGGTATTGAGTCCTTTAGAATTAATTCTTGGATTATTGATGAATGCAAAATGGGCCCTGTATATTAGTGCATAAGCATCAAGTAAAAAAAGTTTTTTTTCCATTAAATATTATATAAGTAGGTTAATACAGTTTGTCCTGTAGCCTTTAATGTGGGTTTGTGGATAATCTCTAAATTGTCTTGATGTGTGTGATGAAATCTTCCAAAATCATATCTGTTGGTAATCGGACTTATGTCATAATGTATAATATCCAAAGTAGGTATCTGTGCTAGCTTATTTATATAGGTATGGTCATCAGTAAGAGGAGGAGCAATTTTTTTCTTAAAATAATTCCCATAACCTAAATAGCTGCCAAGTTTCCAAATTTTATTTAGGTAATAACCAGCATATTGCCTAGAGATTTCTTCTTTTGGAAAAACAGCATTTTTTGCACCGACCATATCCAGTAATATTCCAAATTTTGGTTTTTGATAGTTTTTGTCCAAATTGTAGCACCAGTATTGTGATCCAAGACACCAAGTGTCATTCATACTGTTTAAATCAAAAAAACTTGAATTATAACTTGGAGCACCGTAGTCTTCCACATCAAAAAATATAAAATCAATCCCTAACTTTAAACTATCTAATGATAAAACTCTAGCTAATTCTAAAAGAACACCTACACCACTTGCCCCATCGTTAGCTCCTATAATTGGTTGATTAATATTTATAGAATCTCTATCAGCAAATGGTCTTGTATCCCAATGAGCACAAAGCAAAACCTTAATATTAGAACTAGGATTTAGCTGAGCTATGATATTCCTTACAGGAAGTTTTTCACCGTTAAAAGCAACAACTTCACCAATTTGCTCGGTTACTTTTAATTTAAAATTTGTTAATTTATTTACGAGCCAATTTCCGCATTTTTTATGAGCATTTGTCTGGGGAACTCTAGGACCAAAATCAACCTGTTTTTTTATGTATTTGAACGCGCTGTCAGCATTAAATTCTCCTCCTTTTTTCCAAGTTTCTTTTAAGGGTATTTTATTCTTAAATTCTTTAGGATCTTCATTATTACAACTAAATAAAACAATTATTAGAAAAAAACTGAAGAAAAAATAAATCTTGTGAATTTGCATGAAACAGTATAATAACTTCTTCAGCTAAAATAACTAATTCATTATAAATGAATCTTTATTCCTACAATTAATATTTACAATTCATATATAGATTATGAACTATATTTGTTATGAATGAAATTATATTCAAAAAAACAACGTTGGAAAAAAATATTACTTTTTTCAGGAATAGGAATTATTGGAATAATATTTTGGTTAACCTCTACCTTAGTTTCTAACGTTAAACGATCTGAACTTGAAAAAATCGGTCTTTGGAGTCAAGCTATAAAAAAGAAAGCAGAACTGGTGAGGCTAACCAATGATGCTTTTGCAGAACTTGCTCAGAATGAGAGTGAAAACGTTTACTTATGGGCAAGAGCTACAAAAGAATTTCAAAAATCTTTAAACGATTTTGGTTTAGCATTAGAGATTATTCAAAATAATAAAAATATTCCTCTAATTTTAACCAATAACGAAAATCAGTATATTTCTCATAAAAATCTTGAAATTTTAGACACCTTTTTATCCTATAATCCCCCGCCATTTTTAATAGATTCTATTATCTATAATTGGAGTCGACAAAATGCCCCCATTGAGTTTAATTATTTTGAAAACCGAATTCAAAAAATTCATTATTCAAATTCTCCAAAATATTTTTTATTGGAAAAACAACGAGATTCTTTATTAAATGCTTTTTCAATAGAGCTAATGAATAATATAGCTCAACTTCCAGTAGTTTTTTGGAGTTTGAATGGAGATTCTTTAATAGCTTCTAATGTTATTGATCCATTTACAGATAGTTTACAAACTAGAAATACCATTTTTCAAATGAAAAAAAATAATCAACCCGTAGAAATAAATTTGGGGGACAGTCAAAAAGGTATTATTTATTACAGCAACTCCAAAATTTTATTTCAATTGCAATATTTTCCAATTTTTACTCTATTAATAATTGCTTTATTTCTTTTAGTATCCTATTTATCATTTAGTTCTTTCAGAAGATCTGAACAAAATCAAGTGTGGGCTGGAATGGCAAAAGAAACTGCGCATCAATTGGGAACTCCATTATCTTCTCTACACGGTTGGATTACTCTTTTGAGAGATGAAAAGTCTATTAATTCTGAAGCCTTAAATGAAATAGAAAAAGATATTCAGAGATTAACAACAGTAAGTGATAGATTTTCTAAAATTGGATCTTCAGTGGAAATTGTAAATACTGATTTAGTAGATTTTTTTAATAATTACATTGATTATATGAAAAAACGAATTCCTAAATCAGTCACACTTGTTTCTAAGTTTAGTCATGAAAAAATATTTGCCAATATAAATGCTCCCTTATTTAGTTGGGTTTTTGAAAATTTAATTAAGAATTCAGCNGATGCANTGGANGGAAAAGGNAATATTTTTTTAGCAGTTGAAAAAACATCTAAAAATATTATAATCAAAGTAAAAGACGATGGNAAGGGAATCNCTCCTTCCATTCAGAAAACNATTTTTCAACCTGGTTACACTACNAAAGATAGAGGCTGGGGNTTGGGGCTTTCACTNGCTAAAAGAATAGTAGAAGGGCATCACTANGGTAAAATATCTATCATTTCAAGTAAGCAACATGAAGGAACTGTCATNGGAGTTATACTGCCAATTTNAAATTAACTTTTCGCCAAAATTGATAAAGNCATAATAGTTGTTATTTTTACCTAAATTAAATTTATTATGGAGATTAAAAAANTATTAAAATCATTAGGAATAGAAGGCTNTAATTTTGGTGCTGCTATNGGNGGAGAATGGATCAAGACTAGTGGTGTAAAAATAGCTTCTTACTCACCTGTTGATGGAGAAAAAATTGGAGAAGTTATTGCTGCGTCTCCAAATGATTATCATCATTGTATAGAAGCCGGATTAGATGCATTTTCTTCTTGGCGTATGATGCCAGCTCCTCAAAGAGGAGAAGTTGTAAGACAATTTGGAGAAGCCTTAAGACAAAAAAAAGAAGCTTTAGGAACCTTAGTTTCATATGAAATGGGAAAATCCTTTCAAGAAGGGTTAGGGGAAGTCCAAGAGATGATTGACATCTGTGATTTTGCTGTTGGATTATCAAGACAATTACATGGACTTACGATGCATTCTGAAAGGCCAATGCATAGAATGTATGAGCAGTATCATCCTATTGGAGTAGTTGGAATTATATCTGCATTTAATTTTCCCGTTGCTGTTTGGGCTTGGAATACAGCCTTAGCATGGATTTGTGGAGACGTTTGCATATGGAAACCATCTGAAAAGGCTCCACTATGTGGAGTTGCTTGTCAAAAAATTATGGCCCAGGTTTTAAAAGCCAATAACTTACCTGGAGGTATTTGTTCAATAGTTATTGGAGATGCTGAAATTGGGAAACTTTTGGCAGCTGACAAAAGAGTACCGTTAGTCTCGGCTACTGGANCTACAAAAATGGGGAAATCTGTTGGAAAAGTAGTTGGAGAAAGATTGGGTAAATCTCTTTTAGAATTAGGAGGCAACAATGCGGTTATTTTAACCCCCAACGCCGATTTAAAAATGGTTATTCCTGCACTTGTTTTTGGTGCAGTTGGTACTACAGGCCAAAGGTGTACATCTACAAGAAGATTAATTATTCATNAAAGTATATATCAAAATGTAAAAACAGCTTTGATAAATGCATACCAACAATTAAAAATTGGGAACCCTTTAAATGAATCTAACCATGTTGGTCCGCTAATTGATCAAGATGCAGTTCAAATGTATTTAAATGCTATTCAGGCTGCTAAAGAAGAGGGAGGAACTGTAATTGTAAATGGGGGCCAATTAAAAGGGAAGGGGTATGAAAGTAATTGCTACGTAAAGCCCGTTATAATAGAGGCAAAGAATGAGTTTAAAATAGTTCAGCACGAAACTTTTGCTCCTATTCTTTATTTGATTCAATATTCTGGTGATGTAAATGAGGCTATTTCTATACAAAATAATGTTCCGCAAGGATTATCGTCTGCCATTATGACAACAGATGTAAGAGAACAAGAAGCGTTTTTATCTCATAAAGGTTCAGATTGTGGAATTGCTAATGTAAATATTGGTACTTCTGGNGCTGAAATAGGCGGTGCTTTTGGTGGAGAAAAAGAGACTGGCGGTGGAAGAGAGTCAGGTTCTGATGCCTGGAAAATTTACATGAGAAGGCAAACCAATACCATTAATTGGGGAACCTCTTTACCTTTAGCTCAAGGNATAAAATTTGAATTATGAATTAAAGTTCTAATTGTAGCCTAAATTTTTTCTCACCCTATCTAAGGTTTTTTGGGCCACTTTTTGGGCTTTTAAAGCTCCATTTTGTAAAATTTCTTCTACTTCTGAAGGATTGTTTTGATAATGTTCGAACTTTTGTCGTTGCACAGAAAATTTATTTATGNTTTCTTCTATTANTTNTTTTTTAGCATGNCCCCAGCCATATCCACCAGCTAAAAGACTATCTCTCATAGCATTTGAGTTTTTGGTAGACGCTAATAAATCAAATAGTTTAAAAACAGTAGATGAATTGGGGTCTTTGGGATTTTCCAAGGGAGTATTATCAGTAGTGATATTTTTATTAATAGTATTTTTTATTTGTTTTTCACTTTCAAAAATATCAATGGTATTATTTCTTGATTTACTCATTTTTTCACCGTCAGTTCCCATAATAAGCTGTGTATTTTCTTGGATAATAGCCTCAGGTAATTTAAATATATCCCCATATTTATGATTAATTCTTGCTGCAACATCTCTGGTCATTTCCAAATGTTGCAACTGGTCTTTTCCTACAGGAACGAATTCAGCATCATAAAGTAAGATATCTGCAGCCATTAACATCGGATAGGCAAAAAGACCTGAATTTACATCTTCTAATCGGTCTGATTTGTCTTTAAAAGAATGAGCCAGTTTAAGTCTTTGGTAAGGAAAATAACAATTTAAGTACCAGGCAAGTTCAGTACATTGAGGTACATCAGACTGTCGGTAAAAGGTAGTCGAATGAGGATTCAAACCACATGCTAGCCAGGTTGCTGCTACTTGGAAGGTGTTTTCTTTTAAAAACTTGGGTTCCTTTACCTGAGTTAAAGAATGTAAATCTGCAATAAATAAAAAAGAATCATTTTCTTGCTTATTGGCCAACTCAATTGCAGGTACAATAGCCCCTAAAATATTACCTAAGTGCGGTCTTCCTGTACTTTGAACTCCTGTTAAAATTCTTGACATGAATATTCTTATTAAGAATTGGTAAATATAATTTGAAATTAGACAACTATTAAAACCACTTTAGAATCTTTTTTCCAAGTAGAGATAAAACGATTTTTAACCACCCTAAAAACAGTAGTGGAAATACTAAAATTACTAACTTATTGTATTATACTGCTTTAATAAAATCAAAATGAATAAAGTGCATTACGGCTCTGGTCATCCCACATCCATAGCACTCCATATTAAATAACGTTACCGATAAACAAACAGATTCGCCTTCGTCAAAGAAGTTAGAGGGTAAAATAAAAAGGACTAAAGGAAATATTAGTAAAGGTATTAGAAAAACTATTTTGTATAATTTGTTATTAAATAATTTTCTCACCATAATCTTTACCATCAGCAGGTTTTAGATCTCCAGTTAAAAATAAAATTCCGTCAATAAGCCACCCAATACCACATAATCCGCCAGTTAAAAGATATAAAACCCCAAGTCCAATATGACCTAAATAAAATCTATGAACGCCTATGAACCCTAAAAAGAACCACAAAGCTATTGCAATAGATTGACTTTTTTCGCCCTCTTCTAGGCCTAGTCCTAGAGTATCATTACTATTATTAGAATTATTTTGCTGAGTATTATTCATTACCTGACTAGTCCCATTAGCATATTTAATTTTAAAAACAGTAGACAGTGATTTTGTAAAAGTCGGGCCATCTATATTGTCACAGTTTTTGTATTTTATTTCGTAGGGTGTTATTTCAAGAATTTTAGCGGTTATTTCAGATCCATCCATCATAATAAGTACGTCACAACTTGCAATTAATTTGTTTATTCGCGGATAATTTTTTTGAATTTTCTTAGTAACTCTTTTAGAAATAGCATTAATTTTCCTTTCCTTAAATTTTGAGTAGGGCTTTGTGAATTCCTCTAGATTATTAATATTCAAAACAGAAAAATCTGTTTCTGAATTTGCATACATGTTGGGGGTATCATAATTAGACAATAAATTTTCTTTTACAAGAGCATTTATTTCTAAAAATGAATTAGACTCAATATATGGATTGTTATTTTTTAATTTATGTTGTTTTTTAAGAAAGTATCCTTTAGTATATTTTCTTTTCTGAATAAAATTATGAGAAACCACATCTGATGAGGTCGAACAAGAGACAAAAAGTAGAATTGTTAAAGTGTAAATTATTTTATTCATTGGGGTGTTTATTTTTAAGTGAATTTAATAAAAAAAGGCTTAATTTATAAATTAAGCCTTTTAAATAAATAAGAGAAGAATGGTATTATCTTCCAGTTACGATAGTTTTATATTCACTTTTAAACAAGCCTATTCTGTAAGCATAATCTACAGAACCTATTTCTGTAATTTTACCATTTTCAGCAGCTTTTTTAATGCTTATATCCTTGTTTAAAGGTCCAAATATTCCTAAAAACACTTTAACTTCTGCAACTCCAGTTTTTTCACCAACTACATTGTCAGTTACTAGGACAGGTGTTGTAATAGTACAAGAACTAAATGCCACTATACTTATGGCAATCAGTAAATAATTTTTTAATTTTTTCATAGTTATAATTTTATTCACCAGTTACGATAAGTGAGTTTTTAGTAAATAATAGAAAATTTTGTGTCTTCAAATCCACAGTAGCAATTTTGGTAATTCCACCATTTTGAGCAGCTTTTGCAATGGTGAAATCTCCTAGAACTAGACCTGAAGAAAGAGTTCCTCCAGCTGGGTTTGCAAATAAACAAGTTGCTTCTACAATTCCAACTTTAGATCCAATTCTGTTATTTGTTGCTGTAACAGGGACTGTTAAAGAGCAAGAAGCCAATAATCCTGTAGCAGCTATGATTGTAAGAAATTTTTTCATAGTTATAAATTTTATTCTCCAGTTACGGTGATTTTAGTTTGTAAAAAAAGCAGATAGTTTGTCATTTTAATTTCTGTGGTACCAACTTTAGAAATTTTTCCATTTTTACATGCGGTTGCATATGAAATGTCTTGGTCTCCAAATATTTTCGTTTTAGCAACCCCTGTTTTGGTTCCAACGGGATTATTTGTACATGTTATGGTATGTGATAATGTACAACTTGAAAATAATGCAACACAAGATGTGATCATTAGTATTTTTTTCATTTTAAATTGTTTAAGTTTAAAGCAATATAACAAATTATATTTGAATTTTAAACAAAATGAAAAAAATAGCTTCTTATTTTTATTACATATATTTTGGGATAATTTATCTTATATTCTCTGTTATTTTGTATTTACCCATCTATTTTTTTGTAAATGGTAAAAATAAATACACAGTAGCTAAGAGAATTAAGTTTTTTTGGTCTAAATGGATGTCTTTTTTAATTGGTATTAAAGTAGATGCAAAAAAGGAATCTTCTATTGATTTACAAAAAAATTATATAATATGTGCCAATCATAAATCTTATTTAGATATAATTCTAATGTATTTGGTTTTAGATCAAGATTTTGCATTTTTAGGTAAATCGGAGTTATTAAAATGGCCAGTTATTAATCTTTTTTTTAAAAGAGGCGTGGATATTCCAGTTTACAGAAATAGTAAAACAAAAGCTTCTGAATGCCTTATTATAGCAGAAAAAGAAATTAAAAAGGGGAGAAGTGTAGTAATTTTTCCTGAAGGGGGATGGGACAATGCAGAGAAAGGAATGAGAAAGTTTAAAAATGGTGCTTTTCAACTCGCTATCGACACTCAATGTCCTATTTTACCAGTTACGTTTAAAAACAATTATGACTTATTTACTGACCATAAAGATATTTCTGGGAATGCTAGACCAGGGATAGCAAAAGTGGTTGTACACAATCCTATAGCTATTGATAATTTAAGTCGTCAAGATTTAGTAAATTTGAGGGAGCAAACTTTTAATATCATAAATAAAGAACTTTACAGTGAAGATTAATCATAATGTAATATCTAAACTTGCTAGGCTATCCAAACTTAAGTTTAATGAAGATGAAATGAAACTAATTTCAAATGACTTATCTAAAATGTTAGAGTTTATTAACCAACTCCAAGACTTAGATACTGAAGGGATAGACCCATTAATTCACGTGAATGAGGAAATTAATAATTGGAGAGAAGACCAAGTTCAGGGAATGATTTCTCAAGAAGAAGCCTTATCTAATAGTCCTGTTAAAGACGGAACTTACTTTAAATTACCTAAAGTTTTAGAATAAAATTAACAATACTCTTTAAAAGCTGCGGTTAAATTCTCTGCAATGATTTCTGAAGGCTGTCCTTCGATATGATGCCTTTCTATAAAGTGTACTAATTTACCATCTTTAAAAAGGGCCATGCTTGGCGAAGATGGTGGATAAGGTAGACAGTACTTTCGTACTTGATTAGTAGCTTCATTATGAAAGCCAGCAAAAACAGTAAAAATTTCGTCAGGTTTTTGGTCACTTTCTATGGCCATTTTTGCCGCAGGTCTAGCATTTCTTGCGGCACACCCACAAACAGAATTAATAACTACTAGTTGGGTTCCTTTTTTGGAGTTCAAATGGTCATCTACTTCATCTGCAGTTATTAATTCTTTAAAACCTTTTGATGTTAAATCTTCTCTAAATGGGGCTACTACTTCTGCTGGATACATTTTGTTTTTTTAATAAAAGTATTGAATAAATATAAACTCTACACACTTTAAAATGTTAAAGTTCTTAAAATTCATCTCTTTTTTATAAAAAAATCTTTTAGAATTGCACTACATTTATTTTCTAATACAGATCCAATTATCTCTGTCTTGGGATGAATGATGTCTTTGGAAACGTTTAAAAACCCTCTCTTTTGATCTCGAGCCCCATAAATAATTGTCCCAATTCTAGTCCAAAAAGTTGCCCCTGCACACATCACACACGGTTCTAGAGTAACGTACAAAATACATTCATCTAAATATTTACTTTGAAGATAGTTACTAGCAGAAGTTAAGGCTTGCATTTCAGCGTGAGCAGTAAAATCAACGAGCTGTTCGCACAAGTTATGGGCTTTAGCAATGATTTTATCTTGGTAAACTATAACAGCCCCTATTGGAACTTCATCATTTTGATAAGCGATTTGAGCCTGGTTGTAAGCTTTATGCATAAAATACTCGTGACCAAATACATTCATTTAACAATTTATTATCAAAATTAAAACAAATTTTCAATAGATTTGATCTATAATATTAACGAAAAAATTAGAAAATATGCCATTTGAATTACCCCAACTAGATTACCCACACGATGCTTTAGAACCTCACATAGATCAAAAAACTATGGAAATTCATCATGGGAAACACCATGCAGGATATACCGCTAAGTTAAACGCAGCAATTGAAGGTACTGATCACTCCGACAAGTCAATAAATGAACTCATGTCTTCACTTGATATGTCAAACGGCGCAATAAGAAACAATGGGGGTGGGTTTTACAATCACTCTCTTTTTTGGAAAGTAATGTCTCCTAACGGTGGCGGATTACCTTCGGGATCTCTGGCTAATGCAATTGACAGAGATTTTGGATCATTTGATTCTTTTAAAGATGCTTTTTCTAAAGCAGCAGCAACACAATTTGGTTCTGGATGGGCATGGCTATGTGTTCTTGACGGCGGTAAATTAGAAGTATGTTCTACCCCCAATCAAGACAACCCACTGATGCCAGGGGTTGCTTGTGGAGGAACTCCTATCTTAGGTATTGATGTTTGGGAGCATGCTTATTACTTAAACTATCAAAATAGAAGACCGGATTATATTGAAGCATTTTTTAAGGTTGTTAACTGGGATCAAGTTCAGGAAAACTATGATCAGTAATCAAATGTTTATCTTTAAAAATATTTGATTACATATTTCTTATATAAAAATTATGGCACAAGTAGTAGTTCAGTTTAAAGACGATTTCGGATGTTTTTTAGATTTAGATCAAAAACAAAACTTAGACCGATTCATTGAAAAATTTAAAAATGAAATTCCCGGGTTGAGTGATATTTTTTATAAGGAAAAAAATGACGAGTTAGCTGTTTTACAAACTCTTGAAGATTATTATCTTTCTACTAGTGATAGAGACGAATTATCCACTACTTTAATTAATCTTTTAAGTACAATTAGTAATCAATCTAAAAACAACCCTTCCTTTAGTTTGGGAGGTCATAATTTATCTAAAGAGTTTTTTAAAGAGCTCTTTTCTATTTGTTGTGATATTTGTTTTTCTGTTACAGTTGAGGTTGTTGGTCAAGCAGGATATTATGATGTGACTTATGAAATAACTGAAAATGGTTGGGATATCTTATATTGTGATTTTTATGAAGAAGATGATGAAAATATTTGGTGATCTAACATTTCAGAACAAGTAAGTTTTTCCATATCAGAAGTATCTGCTATTTTATTGAATATTTTTTCAGAGATTAACTTTAAAAATCCCTTTTTATCTGTTAATGAAGTAATTTTATTTATTTTTCTATCTCTTTCTGCTATTCCAACAGAATGAGATTTAATTATCCTTTTGGAGTTTATTTTTTGAACAAAACAAGGTTCCCAATCAACTAAATAAGGATAATTATTTTTGACAATAATATTTCTTTTATGTATATCCCCATGAAACAAACCTTTAGAATGAATTTCATCTAAATATTTTGCCATTAATTTTAAATGATAAATTTTAAAATCAATATAGCTACCATCAATAAATTCTGATCTCAATGTGAGAAATGATTTGGACCAATCATAACTAAAATCATACTGAACAAAAGCTTTAATTTTCTTTAATCTAGAAGTAATTGTTTTATGATCTTTTAGAAGAGATTTTAAAGGGTAGTGTTTAATAAATAAATCATCTACTTTTTCAATTTTTATTTTTTCAATACTTCTCATTTTCTAACATTCTAATAGTTTTTCTTAAATTTTTTAAGCCACTTCATGGGACTTTTTTTTGTTTTTTAAAAAGTGCATTTAAAAGTATTGATCCTACAACGATTAAAGAACCCATATAAAAATTAATATTCATTAACTCGGAGTTTTTAAATATTAGCAGGGCAAAAATAATCGCATATATAGGTTCTAAATTCACAGACAAATTTACCGTATATGCAGTTATAAATTTCATTACATAAACACCTAAAATAAATGCAAATGAAGTGCAAATGATTCCTAGAATTAAAAGCCAGCAGAATTGCTCAATAGTAAGATTTAGATTACTAATTACTATGGATTTATTAATCAAAAATATTGTGGAAATAATCCAAAAACCGAAAAATAGCTCATAAAATGATATTACGGCTGATTTATTTTCTTTTACTAATACGCTATTAATGACAGAAAAAAAAGCCGCAAGAAAAGCGGAAATTAAAGCAAAAACAACAGCTTTTAGATATTGCGGATGTGCTTTGTAATCCAGATCATTAACTATAATTGTAATTCCAACAACGACTAACAAGCCAGTGAATAATTCCTTAAAATCCAAAGTTTTTTTATAAATAACCCATTCAGCAAATGAGGTGAAAAAAGCAGTAGTAGACATAAAAACTAGAGCTATAGACACATTGGATAACGAGATAGCCTCAAAAAAAAAAATACCAATGAAGTGCAATAAGCCCTCCGTTGCCAAAAAACTTAAATAAGTTTGTTTTACTTACCTTTAAATTTTCTTTTGTTGATATTAAAAAGATCAATAAAGTGCTCCAAGCAATAAGCATTCTCCAAAAAACGATCTCGTTGGAACTGAGTCCGCTTATCGTTAGAATTTTACCTATAATTCCTGTAAAGCCCCAAATGAGAATGGTAAAATGAAGTACAAAATGGTATTTATATTTACGAATCAAAAAAAATATTTCATTTTAAATAATAGACTTTGAAAAGAATAAATACATGTCAGATGAAAATATATTTAAAGTTTGAATGTTACTTACAGAGTTCAAAACTACCAAACTTATCAAATAAGATTTAATATTATAATAATAATTTATGGGAAATTCTTTAACTTAGGCGAATATTTCTCAAATGATCAATTTTCAAAAAGTTATTTTTTTTTCAATTATTTTTTTGACCTTCTTCTCTTGTAAGAAGGAAGATTCTATAGATTTATCTCAACTACAGACTTTTCATAATCTTGCAATTCCTTTAGTAAGTGCTGAAATTGATGTTGAAGACATGTTACAGGGAGATACAGGAAACGTTATAAGTACGGGTAGTAATGGAGAGCTTTTTTTAGCTTATGTTACCCCTTCAACATCTATAAATGCTGCAGAAATAGTGGATATTCCAGACCAAAATTTTTCTTCTACTGTAACTCTTCCAAATATTCCTGGCGCCCCCTATCCCATCCCATCCTTTTTAATTTCACATAGTTTTCAAGATACACTTTCAAATACATTGTCATTTCCAAATGGAGAAGAATTAGATTCTATTTTCTTTTCTCAAGGAATATTAACTATTTCTATTGAAAACAATCTTAGTCACGAAGTTCAATTATCACTTACTATACCGTCATTTGTAAATGCTCTTGGGGCACCATACTCAGATAACTTGGTAGCAAATGCTAATAATAATGCGGTAACCCAAGTTAATTTGAGTAACTACACCTTTAATTTAACTAAGGGCGCAGTAGGGTATAATGAAATGATAATTGAATTAGACATCACCCTTAATGGATCTGGTAGTCCATTATATTATTCCGATAATATAAGTTTTACTTTTTCAATGGATAATTTAGAATTCGAATCTTTATATGGAGATTTAAATTACCAACAATTCAACTTAGGTGAGGTGCCTTTGGAAATTGATATTTTTAAAAACTCTGAACAAGCAGTAGACTTTTTATTAACTAACCCTGAAATTAAACATACTATAGACAATAGCTTTGGATTTTCAGCCAACATGGGAATGCTTGAAATGTATTATGAAGATTTACAGGGGGTTTTTATTGATAATATAACTTATGACTCTTCTTCATCAGGAAATAATCAGCCAGCTCCATTTTATTTTCCAACTATTCAACAGCCTTCAACACCTGGATCATCAGTAACTTCAGTAATTTCAATGAATGCTGATAATAGTAGTATAGATTCTTTAATCAATGCTACTCCCAAACAAATTATCAGTAATCCAGTAGTTGTTATAAATGCAGATTCAACAGTCTCTCATAATAATTTTATTTCTAATACTAGTGAAATCACGGTATCATCAGAAATTACACTTCCTTTAGAAGGTTATGCTGGTGGATGGGTGATGGGAGATACCATCCCTTTTGATTTTAAAGTAGATGAACTTTATACATCTGAAACAGAAATTAGTGAAGCAGTTATAAAATTTGTTACTACTAATGGATGGCCATTAGAAGTGACTTTTACACTTCAACTACTAGACAGTAATTTTAATATATTATCTTCCATAGCAGATTCAACAGTTGTAATAGAATCTGGTGTACTAGATGCTGGTGGTAGAGTGGTATCCCCAACAGTAAAAATTACCAATTTGGCATGTGATAGCGGGTGTGTTGACAATCTTAACGAAACTAAAAATATTATTTTATTAGTTACTGCAAATACCGCAGACTACAATAACCAACAGTCTATAAAAATTTACAATGACTATAAATTAGGGTTATCAATGGCATTATTAATTTCTGGAAGAATGTTCTAATGAGAAAGTTAATATTCATATTGCCATTTATTATTCTGTCTAGGCTGTTTGCACAACAAGATTTCATTCTTTATCACATGCCGTCTATCCCCCAAATTACCCAAGTAGACCCAGCATCTTTTCCAGACTCTAAGCTGGATATTGGCTTGCCGATTATTTCTAGTATTTATGGTTCCGCCTTCAATACCGGGTTTTCAATGGGAGATATTTTTACTAAGAATGCTAATGGAATTATGATGCCCGATGTAGATAACGCTATCTCCAAAATGAAAAGCGAAAACTTCTTTATTTTAAATGGAAGTACGGATTTAATTTTCCTTGGTTTTAAGAAAGGAGACAATTTCTTTTCTTTTAATGTAACTGAGAAAATAGACTTTACCTTTAACTATCCCAAAGATTTAATTATTATGGCTATGGAAGGGAATGGTAATAATCTACTTGGGAAAAGAGCCTCTTTCGATGGGTTAGGATTTGATTTTACCCATTGGAGAGAATACGCAGTTCATTGGGTCCATGACGTACATCATAAATTTTCTTATGGAGCAAGATTAAAGTATCTGTATGGAATGGAAAACTTTACTACTGACGTTAGCTATATGGGAATTACCACAGATCAAAACACCCATGCTTTAACATTTGATATGAATTTTGATTTTAGAACTTCTGGACTTCCACTTGTTTTAATTGACGGAGACTCCTCATTACCAGCAATAGGAGCTATTGATATGAACGATTCTGCAATGATGTATCAATCTGGATTAGATGGAGCCAATATTAACAACTATTTATTTAATAGGAACAACCAAGGGTTAGGTTTAGATTTTGGATTTAACTACCATGTAAATGATAAGTTTCTTTTAGAATTTTCTGTTTTAGATTTTGGATTTATTAATTGGAATAGCTATACAGCCAATACCGAATTAGCTGCATGGGATTACACATATGATGGAATTGATAATCCAATTTCTATATTTGGTGATGGAACTAGTGTAGACTTTTTAAATGATGTATTAGAAGATTCAATTGAAGAATCTGTACTTAACAATTACCAATATTCCACACCAAGTTATAGCACAAGTTTAAGAACTAAAATTTATGCTTCTATGGAGTATATTGTTGATCATAATAATTTCGTTTCATTAAGCTTTTACTCTTCTTTTGTAAGAAAAAGATGGAGAAGAGGACTGGGCGTAGCTTACAATTATCATTTAGGGAATTTTTTATCTGCAACAGCTAGTTATTCCATTTACAATAGAAGTTATTCAAACCTAGGAGCTGGTTTAACTTTAAATCTTGGTCCGGTAGAAATATATATGTTAACGGACAATGTTTTAGCATTTGGAGTCCTAAATCCTCAACAAAATTTATCTTCTTCTAGTGATGCATTTAATGTAGAAACCAAAAAGGTTAGAAATGGACAATTTCATTTTGGAATTAATCTAACATTTGGTAGAGAAAAGAAAGAAAAACTTGGAGATGAAGAAGACAATAACAGAGCTAAAGCAGTTTCTAGTGGAACAGACAGTGAAGAAACCAATTCAACCAATAAACCTGGTACTAGAACTAATGCTACCAAGACTGTTTTGCCCACCGGTAATTCCACCACTTCGCCCAATAAAAGAACAGATTATAACTCAAAGGGCAATTCCAACCAAAAGACGAAGGCTGAAAAATCAAAAAAAACCAACTCAAAGTCAGACTATAATGAAAGTACTAAAAAGAAAAAGAAAAAAAATACTCGTAAAGGAGAATTGAAAACCAAGGTTAAAGAATCGGCTCCGAAGGGAAGCACTTACAGAAAAGTATCTAAAAAATTATAGTTTATTTATCTATACTTATTTTAAGAGTATCTTTCAAATTTACAGGCCTAAAAAATAAGAATTTAAACTTTTCTTTTATAAAAATCTCTTTATTATCAATTCCATTTTTATATCCTTCCAATAATAAAGGAGTATTGAACTTTTCCATTTGATTCTTCTTGTTTCCATAACCAATGACAAAAACAGTGTCTAAGTGAAAATTTTTAAGTTTTAAAATTTTAGTAGTATCCAATTCTTTATATTTTACATTTAGACCTATTGATGGAAAATAATTATTGCCAATATCTTTATAATTGTATTTTGGAGGCACTAAATTAAAGGAGTAATTAGTATCATATTGGATTAGCATATTTCTAATATTTTGGGCATTTTGACTTAAATAATTTAAATCGAAAGTATAAAATGGGAATTCGGTATATAGTATTTTTAATAAGGAGTCGGAAGCTGTCTGATATTTTTTAATAAGATCATATACATACTTTTTGCTTGATACTTTTTTTAGATAGTTTTTATAATAAAGGGTAAAGTCTTTATTATTAAAAAATTGTTTACTCAAATATTGGTTGTAGCTACAAAATGAATTAGAAGAAGAATATCCATAAATAGTATCCTCTATGCCTTCATCTATTCCAGCGTAGCAGTCATAAGCAATAAATTCCAACTTTTTATCTGCTGGATTTATATAGGTTCGTTGATTATGCCAATGATAAGAATGTCGGACTCTCCCTAGGTCGTTTAAAGCATACATTAATGCAGTTTTTTTCATGTTAAAAATACTATCCAAATTTGTGTAGTTGGATCGGTATTTCTCCATAGAGGATCGGCCATAGTCAAATAATTCACTTAATTGCTTAGAAGCAAATACATTTTTTTTACTGAAAGGAACTATTTTGGCAGATTCTAAATAAGGATAAGCAATTTTATTCTTTGGATTACCCCATCTAGTTTCCCATAGTCCATCTTCATTAAATTTCAGAATAGGGGCATTTTGTTTATTATAGTATTTAATTAATTCTTTGCTAAAATGTTCTTCAAAAGCATAAATACCTAGATTTTTTCCATTTAAAGAAGCTGATATAAATCCATATCTTGTAGTTAATACACCCTCCTCTTTAAATATTTTATGAATTATCCATTCCTTTAAAAAGGATCTGGTTTTTGGGTGTTGAATGGAGAATTTTTTAATGCCCTTAAAATTAAATTCACCATTTATTTTTATTCTAAAAGACCATTTATCAGATTTTAGGTGATCAATCCAATCGCCTTTTAGACGAATTTTGATTGGGATTTCTTTATTTCTATAAATCATTATGGCATTGAAATATTTTTTTAAAGAAGGACTTATAATTCCTTTCTTCAATGCAATAGCTCTAAACTTTTTTAGCCGATCTAGGTCTTTTTGTTTCAAAAAGATGTCAATATTCTCTTTATTTAATTTTATTTTTTTTGGTTGTTTTATTACATCAATTTTGAGGTCGTCATAGTAAGCAGGTATATTTTTAGGATTATGAATAAAAAATTTAATGTTCTTGATATCTTTTTCTAATATGTAATTCATAGAAACTAAACGCCATTCTGCATGGGAGAATTCGTCGGTTTTTACACTTGCTAAAAGTTGTTGAGTTTGCTTATCTATTAATTTTAAATAGCCATTTGAAAAACCAGTTTTTTGCCATACTGAAATTAATATTTGGTTCCCCTTTTTTAAATTTTCAAAATTGAAACCTAATCCGAATGGGTTGCTTTCTGATATTTCTACTCCAAAATCACCAGATCTAGCGTATTTAGAAGTTCCATTATCTACAATTAATTTTTGGTTAAACTCGTTAGGTTCTAAATTATAAAGTAAGGGATAGTTGGATTCGTTATTGCAACTAACAAATACTAGAATTATTAAAAAAGAAGTTATAAAATTATTATATACTTTAAAGGACATAATTGTACAATTATGGAAATATTTTCTATAAAAACACGCTAAAAGTACTCAAAAGTGGATAAGGTAATATATTCTTATTATTTTTTAAAAAAAATAGATGTTATTAATTTTTAATTTAAAATAGATAATTTTAAATTAAATTTTGTGGTGTTTATATATTATTTATAATATTTTGCACCACTAATTATTTTGCATGTCTGAGATACTTAAATACCGCTGTGAGTCTGAAGTTTTTTTTAAGGACTATCTACCAGATGAGTTTTTTATAAATCTAACGGAGCAACAAAGAATTTCTTTTAGAGAATTAAGAGAAAATAACTTACTATTAGAAAAAAGCTCTAAAGAGATTGAAAAAATCAGGAAAGAAATAAAATTAAAGTATAATTCTATTAAAAGTCTAGAAAAAAAAAATGGGGGACAAAAAAATACCGTTTTCCATTAATGGTAGAATAAACAAAGCAGAAAAAGTGCTATCTCCCTTAATTCAAAACCTACGCTTTAGTATTTCAGTAGGGTTAAGATATCATAACTCAAAAAACAAGAAAAATCCAAAGTTTTATTTAAGGATTAAATCTTTCAAAAGTTCCTACAAAAACATTTATATTGGATCGGAAAATAACATAAAAAAAATCCTTAAAAACATAACAAATAAATCTTTCAAGAGTTACGATATAGACGAATTAAAACCAGAACTTAAACTTTTGTATACAGTATACACAAGGTACTTTGTTTGGAAAAATAGCTGGGAAAAGTTTTTTAACAGCAAGCACTCTTTAAAAGAGGTGGAAATTTGGTCAAAGGAAATGGGGTCTGAAATGTATAGATGGTAATAACATGAAAAAGATAAAACTAATATGGGATTTTAAGTGTTTAGAATCTAAAAAAACTGCTGAACATTTTCAGATTCATCTTTTAGAATTCCTTAAAAATAATCAAATATTAAATTATACATCTAAAGTTGAGTTGGTTAATGAGCATCATTCAATTAACTTTTTAATTATTGATGAGACAGATATAGAGCTTATTAAAAACGCACTAAAACCTAACAGAGCTTACTTAGTATAATACTTTATTTATTCATCATTTATTTGGTTAATTATGGTTTTTGAAAATACTTTAAAATCAACTTTCTTATAAAGCTGAATATCTTCAATTTAGAATTGTTAATTTTAGATAGTTTAAAGATTAAAAACTATATGAATAAGATCAATTTAAGAATTGAAGGAGATCATGAATTTGGTGTTTTCTCAATGTTTCTTATTGAAATTGAAAGAAACTCTATTAGAATACCCATTTTTTTAACATCCGAACAAACTAACTTAGGTCTTGAAGATCCAGAAGAACCACATGAAGCTATAATGGAACTAATGAATATCTTACTTGATAGTGGATTTTCTATTCACCAGAATATTGAGATAGTTAATGGAGATAATTCTAATGAACACCATGAGTTTGTTGAAAATTTTAATGATAGAATTGATAATGGTTGGGTCTCTGAAATTCAACCAATAAATATTAAATTTTCTAATCCAGAAGACCCTGAAAATAGTAATATTGAACTTGAATCTTTAGGAGGACACTTCTATACTATTTATACTGAATCTAATGACATGTCAACTATAGAAATGGTAGAGAAATTAAATGTAATTTTTAAATAAAAGAAAATGGAATTACAAATCAAATGTATCCAAAATTGGAAAAGACCACCTATTTATTCAACTACTTTTCAATATTTAGATAGTAAAATTGAATTGAACTATAATTATGACAATGATGAGTGTTTCGTAACAGTTAACAAAAAAGAACATATATATGGTGAAAACGAAACTTTAGATAAACTTGTAGACGGTTTATCAAATCAGATGGTTGGACTAAGTTGGAAAGAGTGTGAAGTTGGAGAAGAACTTACAGTTAAACTTGATCATTTATAAAATTTTAAAACCCTCCACAAACTACTCAACGGTGATACTCTAATTTATGGAGGGTGGATACCTCATCTGTGTTTTAATTCTGAAATTACAATTTCAAAAAATCAACTTTCTTCAAAATCAATAAAGTTTCTAAAGGGAAGAACACTGTAATTAGTAAAGTAAATAAAAAAGTAAAAGTTTACAATGAAGATGATTTTTTAAATTATATAGGAGATAATCTAAAAGAACCGTTTAGAAAAATAAAAGAAAAGTTATTAGTTCTTAATAATCTTGAAGTGAAGTTTAAATCAAACTATGTAAGTTTTTGGAAAGGGAAGAAAGTGGTTGTGTATATAAATAAAGGTAAAAAATATCTTTCTGTTGATATGGTTTCATCAGTTGATTGGAGAGGGGATGTAAATTCTAAAAATCATTTCATTTTAGATGATTCAAAACAATATTTTAAATTGTATGAAAGTGAGTATAAGAAAATATATTACCATCATTTAAATCAAAAGACTGATATAGATTATTTATATATGATGATAAAACAGAAATATGATTCAATGGGTTTAACTCCACTCAAAATATAAGTATTTTGAAATTGAATTAGAACTAAGAAAGAAGTTAAAAATCACTAAGGATATATATTTTTTATTCCAATTTATAAAAAGAAAAAAAATATTTTTAAGTAAATATGATTCTATTTATAATTACTTCTTTTTTTTTGGTATAAAGTATTGATAATCAATTAGTTAAGTCGATTTGTCATTCAACAGTTACAGACTTTGCCAAATTTCTTGGCTGATCAACATTACATTCTCTTAATAGTGCAATATGGTAGCTAAGTAATTGTAAGGGTACGGTTGCTAAT
>NZID01000089.1 GCA_002691605.1 Crocinitomicaceae bacterium | reverse complement strand
TACACAAAAACGAAATTGAACTCATATCTACTGGAACCACTGGTCAAAAAGTAAAAAAAGCTGGATTTAAAGTCTCCGCTTTACTTTCCGGTCCCTTAGGTGGAGATGCTCAAATAGCTGCTAAAGTAGCAGATGGTACATGTAATATGGTAATTTTCTTCAGAGATCCATTAGAAAAACATCCTCACGAACCTGATATTTCTATGCTTATGAGGCTTTGTGATGTACACGATATTCCCTTGGCTACTAATCCTTCTAGTGCTGGACTACTTTTAAAAGGTTATTATTCAAAGTAGAAAGTATTTAGGTTATAGTTTTTTAGCTTTTTATCTAAAACCTTTGAATTAAGACAAATAGCTTCTAAAACGTTCCAAAATTCACTGCTATGATTTTTTACAAGTGTATGGGCAAGTTCGTGTAAAATAACATAATCAATAAGTTCATCTGGCAATCTCATCAAATGTAAAGATAAGCTTATATTATTTTTAAAAGAGCAACTACCCCATCTTGTCTTAGTATTTCTAATGGAAACTTTTTGGAATTGGAATTCGTTTTGAAATGCTAACAAATGCGTTCGTTCTGGTAGATAACCTATAGCTTCTTCTTTGTAAACTCCAATAAGTAAATTTCTAATCTGATTTTGAATTTCTGGTAGTTTAAAATCTGTATTATTTGGAAAGTTTGCAATTATAGATTCTCTTGTTTTATTTATAAAAAATTTATCACCTGATTGAGATATTCTAAACTTATGAAATTTGGTAAAATAATCTTTATTTCTAACGAATACAGTAGGTGCCTTTTGTAGCTTTTGAATTTTTATTAGATTTTTTTTGATCCAGCTAAGTTTTTGATATACAAAATTTTCAGCATTTTTAATTGTCGAAAAGCTTGGAACAGTTACAATTACTCCATTTATAGGCCTAATTCTAATTGAAATATTTTTTGCTCTTTTACTTTTTCTAAATTTTATTTCAATTTTATCTATTAAAATTTGTTTAGTTATCATTTTTAAATCTTACTATATAAAGTAACTTTAATAAATTGGTTATAAATTAATAAATCCATAATTGGATTCTATCTTTGTTTTAACCATGATTTTATAAAACTCAAATCCATAAATAAATTTTTATTGCCCATCTTTTGAAGAGAAATTTTGAGTCGATTTTACATAGAAAGAATCTGGCCATTCCTTATTAAAATAGTATTTAGATCCACATCCTAAATAACGATAATCTCTATTTAAAATATTGGCTTTATGACCTTTAGAATTCATCCATCCTTCAACTAATCCCTCTGCCAATGACCAATAAGTAGGATTATTTAAAAAGAAATTGTAAATGTTTTCTGCCATGTAAGCATTAGAAATACCTACTTTATTAAGTCTATCAGACATTGTTTTTTTTCCTTTAACTTTACTTGTGTGAGAATAAAAATTATACTTTACCATATCTTCAGAATGCTCTTGAGCAGCATGGTAAAGAGCCTTTGAAAATTCAAATGGTTTTCTTTTATATTTTACTCTTTGGATATTAGTTGCAAAAAAGATGGATGCATTTAATAAATCATAATCAATTTTATCTCTTTGAATTTTTTCGTGTATAAATTCTAATTTTTGAAAGGAATTATAATTATGTACTTCATATTTTTTATTATTCCATTTGTAATCATGATTTTGAGAATGCAAACAGTTATATTGAAAACTTATTATTAGAAATAGAATTGCTTTTTTCATCATCAATTTTAATTTTTTAAAAAAATAAAACTTTTAAAATTTATTAAATATTTCTAAATATAGAAATCGTAAATTTATTAAAAATTAATTTTTAACAAGATAAATCAAGATAATGGAGCAGCTTTTTAATTATATTTCTAAAAGGGCAACTTTATCAAATCAACTTAAAGAATATATTCATTCAATAGCAAAAGTTAAAAAATTAAACAAAGCTTTTACTTTAATTAATCAAGATCAAACTGTAGATAAAACTTTTTTTGTAGTAGATGGTTGTCTACGAGCATATGCATTTGCTAAAGATGGAAAAGAACATACATTACAATTTGCATTAAAAGATAATTGGGTCAGTGATTATATTGCTATTTTTAATAATGAGAAATCTACTCAAATAATTGAATCTGTATCAGAATCTATTGTTATTGAAATCTCTATAAATGAAGGGATTGAAAATGTATTTTCAAAGTTTCCTGAAATTGAAACTTTACATAGGAAAAATTTACAGCGTCACATTGTAAGTTTACAAAAACGAGTCTTAAATCAATTACAACTAACATCATTAGATAGATACAAAATCTTTTTAAATCAATATCCTGAAATTGAAAAATATGCTCTTAACTATCATATTGCTTCCTATCTAGGCATTACACCACAGAGCCTAAGTAGATTGAGGTCAAAAAATGTTAAGTAATTTATCTTATTTTAACCTCTAACTTAAGCTAAAATAATTTGTTGCATCAAAACAAACTATTAATCAGATAACTATTTTTAATATTGAAGGTTAATATCATATACAGTTAAGAAAGTGAATAAAAGCATTTCTTAGAAAATTATTGATCAATAAATAGTATATTTTTATATTCTTGATAATTTTATCTAAAATTGATTTATAATGATAAAATACAATCCCAAAGATTGGTTTGGACTAATATTTGAATTTCATAAAAGTGATACTCTTAGGAAACTTATCTATGTAATCGTTATTTATGCAATATTCACCACTTCGGTAGTATATATTGAACTTCATTATTTTCATTTTGAAAGCAGTCTTACCATTCATTCTTTAGTAGGGTTTATTATAGGTTTATTACTTGTTTTCAGAACTAATACTGCCTATGATAGATGGTGGGAAGGAAGAAAATTACTAGGAACCTTGGTAAATACTTCAAGAAATCTTGCACTAAAAATGAATAATTTATTACCAGTTAAAGATACCACTAATAAAAGTTTTTACTCTATTATGATTTCCAACTATTGTTATTCCTTGAAAAATCATTTAAGAGATCATAATAACCTTGATGAAATTGAAAATACTACTGATTTTAAAAAAGAAAAAAACCAAAATAAAGCACATCTTCCAAATGCAATTATGAATGAAATATTTAAAAAAAATAAAGAACTATATGATCAAAAGTTAATTTCTGGAGAGCTATACATTACCATTGATAATGAAACTAAAATTTTTACCGAAATTATTGGTGCATGTGAAAGGATAAAGAAAACACCTATTCCTTATTCTTATAATATATTTATCAAAAAATTCATTTTTGTTTATACACTAACTCTTCCATTTAGTATGACATCTACCTTATTTTATTATTGGACCGTACCAATATGTGTATTTATACTTTATATACTTGCTAGCTTAGAATTATTAGCTGAAGAAATTGAAAATCCATTTGGCACAGATCCTAACGATTTACCAGTAGATGATATTTGCTATAACATCAAAAAAAATATTCAAGAAATTTTAATATGATTTCTTCTCTTTATAGCCCCAACTATTTATAAATAAGCCGTTGTATTTTTTAATCCACATTAATTGTTCACCACCCTTAGTTGATTTTATCTTTTGAGAAATAAAACTTTTTAACTCTAACTGTTTATTAAATGATTTAGAAAGAATTTTTACAAATTCAGTTCTTGGTGTGTATTGATTTAGTACTATCAATTAATCATCTTTCTTAAATGTTTTAGATAAAGCGGAGGCAAATAACCCAGTTGGAATTGCAACTATACCTAACCCAATAAAAACAACTAAAGTGGAAAATAATTTACCTCCAACAGTGATAGGAAACATATCTCCGTAACCCACTGTAGTCAATGTGGTAACCGCCCACCAGAGACTATGAAAAACAGACTTAAAAAGTTCTGGTTGAGCTTGATTTTCAAAGTAATAAATACCAATTGAAGATAAATACAAAAAGAAAAATGTTGCAATAAGAAAAATTAATAACTCTTTTTTAATTTCGGAAAAAGCTTTAATCAATCTATTTAATGCAGAATTATATTTAAAAAGTTTAAATATTCTTAATAGTCTAAACAATCTAAAAACTCTAACAGACCTTAGATCTATTCCAGTACTAAGATAAAATGGTAAAACTGCAAGAAAGTCAATAATACCGTAAAAAGTAAAAAGGTATTTTAAAGATTTAGAAAGAATTAATCTTAATAATAGTTCTGTAGAAAAAACTATTACAGTAAAATATTCGAATAAATTAAGTACCTCAATAGCTGAATAACTCAAATTAGGAAGCGTTTCTAATGAAAAAGATAGTAACGATAAAATAATTAATATTTGAATAAAAATATCAAAACTTCTTCCCATTTTTGAATCGCTTTTAATAATAAGTTTGGTTAAGAAATTTTTCATAATTGCAGAATTAATAATTACTTTATTTCACCTTTTAAATAAAATTCATTTATTTAAGTTTTATATAATTAATTTCTAATTCAAATTTTTCGTCTTTTTTGTTAGATATTAAGAACCCTACTTCTTCTAAGAATTCATTAGAGAAATTGGGTATATCCAACTTTCTTCCTCTGTAAGTTGGTTCTAGATTCTCAAACGGAATAACAATTTCTTGCCATTTAGAATTTGTAGAAAAAACGTATTTAAAACTGTGATTATCATATTTACTTGACTTAACTCGAAACTGATAGTTTTTACCATCACCCTTTAAACGAATAACAAAACAAGTAAACTTTTTTATATTAAAAGTTGATAATGTATTTCTAACTGATGAAAAACCACCATTATTTTGGGTGGAAACATTTCCTTTAAAAACAGCATTACCCTTTTCGTTTAGAAAAATTTCACTAGAAGATATTCCGCCCATTACTACATCGTCAACAGTTTTCCAATTTTTATTATTAGTTAAAGAATCAAATATCATTTCTGAATTTGATGAAAAATTAATTTGTGAGTAGAAAATATCATTTTTAAAAATTAATATAAAAGATAATAGTAACAAATGAAATTTCATAATAGTAAATTACTAATAATACTTTACTACTAAATTAATACTAGTTGATTTATTTTTAGAAACTGTAAATTTAAATTCATCAAAATCAGGTTTTTGCAGACCAGAATGAATGTAATTTGAAAAACCAAACCCTTCTTGAGGAATAAAAAAAGAGTAATCCATTTCACCATTTTCATTTTCATCATCTAAAAATGCAATTCCATAAATTCCTGATTTTAAATTCATATTAAATGACAACTTTCCATCTATTATATTTTCTTTTTTAAAAGATTTAGTGAAAAAAGGATTTTCTTTCTTAAATGAAAAATCATCTTTGTATAAACCTATTCTTAAATAGCCTTTATTGTTTTTTATATTAGAAAAATTAAGCACCACATTATTTGAGGATTGAGAGATGATTATATTGGAAAGAAAAAATATTGCAATAAAAAAATTAAGTTTCATATTATATAATACTATGTAGTTTTACAAGAATCAACCTTTCCAAGTGCCACCATAAATATAAAATTGGTTTCCATTAATATTGATTTCTGTACATTTCTTACACAGAAAATACCAGTTTTTGCTTGAGTCAACTTTAACTCTATACATAACACTAAATTCTTTTTTACAACTAGGACATAACTTAGTTTTCATTAAAATTTAGAAAACATGGATTAAAGAAATTTCAAAAATTAATACTGAATTTGCTGGAATATTGCCTACCGATTGGCTTCCATATCCTAATGAAGATGGAATAAGTAGCATTCCACTACCCCCTTCTCTAAATAAAGGAATCCCTTCTTGCCAACCTTGTATAACATTGGCAAGTGGAAAAGTAGCTCCTAATGGATTGGATTGGTCAAATATAGTTCCATCTGTTAGTTTACCGACGTATACTACGGTAACTGAAGAATTTAAATTAGGTGGTGCTCCATTTCCTTGGTTATCAATTACATAATAAAGGCCACTTCCTGTAGGTTGAGCATTTAAATTATTATCTGCAATATATTGTTGAATAATCTGTTCATCTACTTGATTATAGTCGACAGATTTTTTACAAGAATAGAATGTAAATAATAAACAAAAAATTAAGACTGATGGGTTTTTAAATAGAAAATGGTAGATCATATAGTCATTTAAAACTCAAAGTTAAATAAAAGTGTTCTTAAATAAATTTAATATTAATCAAATAAACCATAAATTATGTATGCAATCTGAAAAGGCCATAACAAAATGGTAAATATTCTTGTAAACCAATCAAACTTAGGAACTTCCCCATTATCTATAGAAGCTATTTGGTTCGAATAGGTATGAATAAAAACTTCAGCAAGGAACATTAATACTAGACCAATTATGAAATACCAAAATAAGTAATACATACTTAAATTTACTCAATAACCATACCTCGATAAAATAACTGACAAAAAGTCAATTTTTTTTCAAAATTCAAATATAATAACATTAAAAATGAGTTACTATTTATCTTAAATTACTAGCAAGGATAAGTATGAGGATGAAAAAGCTTTTTTCCAGTGATTCTGAAACAAAAAATATATAATATAAATCTACTAATTACTAAAACACCAATAATCGTCAATGTCATCCAAAATTTCGATTTTTTCCTTTGTTTTTAGGTCATACCAGTCTATTTGACTTTTTCCTTGCTTATCAATATGATGTAGAGATAAGAACGGAACTAAATAATCAACATACAAATTAGAAAAAGTGAAACTACCATTTATATTATTTTTATCAGCAGAATTAGAAGAATAAGAATTGGTATTTAATACTTCTTTTTTTCTTCCTGAAAAATCTCTCTTAATCTTTTATTTCCCAATGGTTGATTATCGTCCCACATATTATATTTATCAATGTGTAAATCTAAGTTTTCCTGATTCTTGGTAGAAATAATTATACTCCCTTTGGGCTCAATTGGAGTAAGATCGTTATCATAGAAAAAACCAACTGGCCCATATACGCCACCACTAACTGGTTCTATTAAAAGATTGACATCTGTGATGAATTTTTTTAAATCTTCAGTATTTTTCAGTTTTGGAATTTCAATTCTATGAAGTAGCCACAATGATATTAATTCTATATCTATTTTCATTTTTTCCGAAACCACTTCCTTATCCTTATACAAGGCTCTTCTTTCAAGATATAATTCAAGCATTGTAAGATTTTTATTTATAAATTTAATAAACTAACTATAAAATGATAGTTATTGAAGTGTCCTGAATAAAGAAAATCAAAAATACCATGAAACCCACGATCAAGATGAGCCAATATTATGCCATTAAAAATGATGTTCAAAGGAATTAATATTAGATAGGAATAAAAAACTCCATTATTGGAAATATCAGTTTGGTAACTTCCTGTTTCTTGAATAGTACTCATGATATGGTATCCAAAAAAGATTCCCATAACTAAAAAATAAAGCCAATAGTACTGATTCTTACACATTCCATAAAATGGTAACCAAATAAAACATGCTGTTGGAAAAAAATAAGGAGATAATGAAATGAAAATATTAGAAAATTTACCGCCAGCTTTATATTCAAATAATCCAGTACCGTCTTTTTTCACATGAAATCCCATCGGTTTTCTAAAAAATAGAATTGCCCAAAAATTATGAGTTAGCTCATGTTCAAAGGTGGTAAAAAATTGTAATTTTTTTTTAAACATCCATACTATAACAATGGAAAATAAAGAACCTACAATAAAAAATAAATTATTATCTAAATTACTAAGTAAATTAATTAATATTTCATATAAATTGATACTGCAAGATACACCCAAAGGAAAAATTAATATTAATAGGATTAACCGTGTCATTAGTTTTAATAATATTATTTATTAAAATATTTAAAAAAGATCAAAATTATTTTCTATAAATTCTACCAATTCAACAAGTAATTTATTTGAACTATCAAATTCTACATCGTCTTGAGAGGGGAAATTATTTTTTGAATTCAAATTAAATGCCTGTTCCATACCGTTAACTCCATCTTTTTGTAAATAACATACTTCTACTCCGCTGGAATGAATTAAATAAAAAGATTGCCATTCCCTGTCTTTATTTCCTTGCTCTTTGGACTCACTGAAAGTAAAACTCATTATTTAAAGTTTATTAATTATAATTCTAGATTCCATTCTTTTAAAATATTTCTAATATCACCAGCATTTTGGGATTCACCAACAGATGGTGAGTTGTGGTTGAAAATTGTAGTACTTTCTATAGTCATAACAGGATTATCACCGAATAATTTACCATCTGAATTTTCTTCCTTAAATGTAGAAACTAAGGTCATTGTATCGTTATACTCAGTAATTCCATAAGCAAATATTTGCCATTGATTTTTATAGGCTCCTTTAGGGTTTACAGTTAGCAACCAATCAAAGAGAATATTTAACAAATTAAATCTATGAACACTTATAATATTTCTATCGCCATTAACTCTAAATTTATGATCATCATTTCCAATTGTTCCAGGTCTTACGTCAACTTGTTCACTAACGGCCTTAAAACTCATTCTGTAAGAAATAATATCATTGCCTTCATCATCATATCCAATAAGGCCTTCAGGTGCTTGAAATTGGAGTCTTTCTAATAATTCTACTCTTGCTTCTTCAAATCTTTTTACTGAATAAATAGGTTTGGAAAAATTATTAGGAAATAAACTTAAATCATTTTCGTTAAAATACTTTTTAGAAATTTTAAGAGTTTCAAGATGAGCCTTAAAGTCTATCAAAGGATCCCAATAATAACTCCATTCAGATTTTTCATAACTGGACTTTTGCATTTGAGAAGACATTCTCTGCTCACTTACATCGAAAACAACATCTGGGAAAAAGAGTTCCCAATCTATAGTCATACTCATAATTTATAAATTACTTATTTGGAATATAAAACTTTTTAGAAGGTGATTATTATAGTTTTCAAATATGTTCTTGGCAATATTCACTTTAATAAATTAGCAACGTATTTACATTATTTATTTTGGATAAATTAAATCTATTTTTCTTTAAAATATTTAATAAATCTAATTTAGAAAAATTATCTTCTAAAAATAGTACGGAAAGACGATTCAAAATTTCATTAGCTTGCTCTATATATTCATTGCTTTTTAAAATACCAAATTCCATAACATACGAATCTTTCTCATTTTGGGCATTTAAAGAAAATAACGATTTATAACTGTTATTATCCAGCTTTGTTAATGTAATTGTATTAACTGAAATATTATGATTGCCTAATAGTGATACAAAATTAGATTTTAACCATTCACTTAAACTATTAGTATCAAATGAAACTAGATTAATATCATTACCAATTATTTGATTCTTTAATAATTCAGCAAATTTCATATTCATATTGTGAAGACCAAATTACTTATTTCTAGAATTTGCAATTTTATTCAACAATTTCAATTAGAGGATGAAATTCTAACAGACTCGAATAATTTTAGTAGTGGTTCAATTGTTTTCAATTTTGAGTCTTTACTAAGTACTTTAAAATCTGAAAAATAACTTTTAAAAGGACCTATTTCTGGAATCGCAACTATATCACTACCGTCTCCAAAAATGGAAATAAAATCATTGATAGCATTATTTAAACTACTTTTCATTTGTTGGTCAATTGGGTGATTTGCTTTAATTAAATTTATCCAGTTTACTAAAATTATAAATTGAGAAAATGAATCAAATATATTTGCTTTTCCATTTGTGATTTGATATCCATTTTCTAATTCATAAAACACTTCTTCGTTAAAATAAAAAGCTTCGTTAAAAAAATCTGTTATACTCTTAACTTTATATAATTCTATATAACACAATGAAATATAATTGGAGGAGATAGAATAACCCATATAATCTCCAGCAATTAAATTTAAATTTTGAACAATTTTGCTAAGTTCAAGAGCTAGTTCATAGTTTTTGTCGTGATCTTTCACAAATCTAGAATAAGCACCTGAAGAATATAGTACGTCTTTTTTTAAGTCAAATTTTAGTAAAGAATAATTGGAAGAAATTAATTTAAATAATGCTAAATCACTATCTTCATTAATACCCACATTGCATTCAATTAGGATCATTTTCAGTCTCTTCTTCCATAATGTTTTCGCTTCTTGAGGCTTTATTTTTAATCTCTGATAAGTGTTTGCTAAAGAGTTAATTACTCTACCATAAACTCTGTTATTATTTTCAGTTTTTTCAATTTCTTCTTTAAGGTTTTCTAACTCCAATTTGATTTTTTCAAAATCACCATAAAGGAATATTTCAATATGGTAAAAACGTTGGGTAAAGGCAATTTTGTTAGATTTTATTTTTGGACTCTTTTCATTGCAAAGTATTTCTATTTTAGATAAATGATTGGGCTTTTTTTCTTTATAATTTTCATTATTAAAAAATCGAAGAGCATCAAAATAAAGTTGTAATTGATCTAAATAAAATGACTCATACATGCTATCGAAGCCTTCGTGTTTTGAACTAAGTTCATCAAATAATTGAGTTAATTTCTCAGAATTCTCTAGAGCTTCTTGAAAATTTCTTGAATGCAGATCTACTAAATACACTTTTTGTCTTAGTAATAAAACATTTATTATATTAGATTGTTCAACATCTCCATCTTTAATTAACTCATTTAACCTGTCTAAATACTGTTTGGCTTGTTTGGTATTTACTTTATTCAGGGATCTTTTAGCAGTAATATAATTTAATTCAAATGCCTCTTTGAACATTTGATCTTTATTATAATAGGTTCTGTCGGCTAACTGACTTACAATATTTATATCAAATGTGCTAGGGTCTATCGCTTTCTTTTCGAGCATAATATGGGTAATCATCTTATGATATTCCTTAACAATTTGTGGTCTTTGTTCGTCTTTTAATCCCTTAGAAGCATGCCTTCTAAGCTCCGCTATTATTCCTTTATTGGTAAATTGATATACATCGTCTTTATCGCTAACATCTTTAACAAAACCCAATTCTTCGGCTAGTCTTAATTTGTGCAGCAAAACCAACCTATCAATTTGCCATATTTCAGATAATATATTGGCCTCAAAGTTTTCTCCTATAAAAGAAGCTGTTTCTAGAATTCTTTTCAACTCATCATCTAAAAGAGAAAATTTTTCTGCAAACATTTCTTTAAGTTGAGATGGAAGAGGAATATTTTTAAAATCTGCATCTTTTTTAAGAACCACTAAACCATTTTCTTCATTTAACCAGTTATGAGTAATTATATATTTTAAAGATTCTAGGATGTGACCAGGGTTATAAAATCCCAAATTATTAAAACCTTCAGAAATTGATTGTCTGGTTTTATAATCTATTTCTACACCACAACTTGAAAGGAAATTAGAACAAAAATCTTTGTCTACTAAAAATGTTTCTTCTTCCTGACTAAACTTAAAAAGTTCGTTAAAATTATAAAACTGCTCTGCTTTAATTTCAGTAAGAAACTCATCATAAACAGATCCTAATCTAGGTTCTTTATCAGAAACTCTTTCGGTTACTATTAAAATAAAATCAAATTTTAATCTTTTTTTTAGAATTCGAATCATTTTTAAAAACTCCATTAACAGATCATAAGTATCTTGGTCCATCCAATGGGTATCTTCAAGAACAAAGATCAAGGGTTGTCTGGATTTTAAGGAATTTACTTTTTCAGTAATAAACACTTCAAAAACCTTGCAAATTTCCTTTAAAGAAGCCCCAGCAAAAGAGTTGGTATTGATCATAGATAGAGCTAAACTACCAATTGGAGTTTCTTCAATTCCAGGTTTTAATGCTTCAACTACCTTAATAGCATTTCTATCTCCACTTAAGAAAACCCCTTGACCAATTATATCGCCAAATGCTTGAACAAAGGGTTCGTAAGGAATAGTATTACCATCTTGGAACTCATCACAATCACCATAAAAATATTCTTTATATAAACCACTTAGCTCTTTTTCTAATAAAGTGGTTTTTCCTATTCCTCTTGGACCTTTAATATATAAAACATCTATTTTGTTGCTTTCTTTTTGAAAACCAAGCTGTGGTTGATTATAAGAGTTTTTAATTGCATTGATCAAATTATTTTTAATAACTTCTTTAAAGTCTACTCTTATACTCCCATCTTCATAAGCCAAAGTTGCATTTAAAACATTATTTAAAGCTCCAATTTTTCCTGGAATAACTGCTTGATCACCACTTTTACTCTTCTTAAATAAATTAATTATTGAATCCCAATATTTTTGAATTAAAATAATGGGTACAAAAATAACCAATAGAAAAAATATGTTTAAAAAAGCAATAGAATCTTGGTTTTTTAAAAGTAAAAGATTAAAAAATATGATTGGTGTAGTATATAATATACTGAAAAATAAATGTCTTTTTGAAGCAGGATTGATTTCAAAATTATAATAACTAATACCAGAAAAAACAGCACCGATTATTGAGAATAATGAAAATAGTAAAAAAACATTTATGGAAGATGCAGACTCGTTTAGGATATAATAATGAAATAGTAATGGAAAAATACTACCTACNAAGGCCCCTTGTAAGAATGCAATAATCAATGGTTTTTCCCCTAAAATTCTTTTTTTGAAAATTAGTCCAGCTAATAAAACAGACGATAANGGGGTAATACATCCTAGTACTAAAGGGGTAGATATAATCCATAATTTTGATGGTATAGACTTAAAAAAGTCATCTGGACTTGGAGCATAGGTATTTACAAGTAATAGAATGCACCATGCTGATATNATAGAAAAAACCAANCCTAGAGAAGAAGAAAGAAAAAATGAACCTATATCTTTTAAAGATGGCCACTTCTTTTCTAGATAAGTTCTAAAAAATAAAGTGATAAAAACAACGGAAATCAAAACAAAAATGAAAAAATAGCTAAATGAACCTTTAAATATTGCTTTTAATTTCACATCTAGTTTATCCACCACAATTCCTTCNCCAAGAGTTGATGATATTATTTCGTTAGAACTGGTTTTAAAATAATCAAATGTTGTTGAAACGTAATTTATATTATCTACTTGGTCGTTTATTACAACTTTATATTTTCCAATTGCTTTAGCACCGTAAAATTGTCCAATTTTTTGATAATCTTGCTTATTAAATCTAATCTTGTCTTTCTTTAGTATTTGGCTTAATTCATGTCTACTAATTATATAATTATTAGAATTATTATTGATATACTGAAAACATACTTCTTCAATTGTTCGGTCATAAGGATATACTTCAACTATTGAATAACACATTAATTCTTTAAGTGGCTTAGAAGGTCTTATAGTNTTCAAAGTCAGNACTTTATCAATTGAATTTTCTACNGCAATTTCTATAGGTTCATCTATAAACTCAAAATTGTCTATTTCTCCCGTTAGTGACATAAACANTGGAAATCTTCCATTCATATTATCTACACAAATTCCTTCAACCTCGGCTATCTCATTTCTAAAATTTAAGATTCTTAACGTAAATGATTTTAAACTTAAAGTATCTATTTTAGTAGTTNTCAGTAGTGTTTCTGCACTATCTACATATTTGTTAGCAATCTGAAATTGTTTTAAAGCATTTTTCCAATATCTCCCCAACCAAAAATGGGTGTTGGCATGATTTAAATATGAATGAATATGGTTAATCTTATTATCAGTGCTATCCTTAATTTGTGCAACTGAGGTCTTTTGTATAAAAAGAAAGAAAACTAAAATTATAATGCGTATTAAATTGTAAATCTTATTTAAAGTCATATTTAAATTTATAATAAATTAAGAACACTACACCCCAACCGCTCCCCTTTTTACCACTTCCTNTAAAAATTCTTTGGAGGGNTTGAAAATAGAAAGNGCGTCTTTTGCNGCTTCTGCAGATAAACCNACTAAGGGTTGAACTAACTCAATNGTTGCATTTTCATCATTTGTTGGAAAACGATAAAATCCTTCTCGGTANGTNAANATCCACTTAATATTNGANGNNNTTTTCCAGTAATCNGTTACTTCCCCATTTTCATCNTAATTNTTGAACCAATCTGAAATATTCAGTTGTGGATACGCTACNGCTGCCTCGTCCANNCCATCTAATACGATAGCCAAATTNCCTGTGGTATTGTTTCTTGAAGGNGTAAAACACTCGTCCAATAAACGGTGAAATAGCATAATGAGATCGGGGTACTTGCTTGGTAAGCGGTTTAATTTTCTCAAGATTTCTTCATCTTCAGNTTTCCAAAGCTGTTGTTTTTTGCCTTGTATAATAAAGTGATACAGCGTGGCGTGCAAGCTATTTTGAATACCGCTACCGCAAAAATGATGCAGCACAGGCATTTTGATATCCTTTCCAGAAAGTTCTTGAATGATATTGGCAATCAATGCNCCTTTNCCCATACCTGCANCAGAAAAAATAGGAAGTATATTTTGGTCACTTTGGGTAGTTGCCCAATCTAGAATTGCTTTATTCTCTTTATCTCTACCCACAAAACATTCACTGTAGTAAGCTATTCGGTTGCTGTGATCAAACACCTGTCCTGCCCCACCTTTGAGGGCTTTACGCATGGGTTCAAAAACCGACTCGTAATGTNCAGCACCGTCTTGCTTTTCTAAATCNCCATAGTAAGTACTAATNAGTTCTGCCGTGGCTTTGTTGTTNTACAACCCTTGGAANATATACGGCAATCCATCTTTAGTTCCCTTTTGTAAGAATGGGTGAAGAGGTATTTTATTCCCTTTTTCAACAAAGAAAAATTGATCTTTTTGTTCTTTAATTTCAGTTCCATTAAATAATTGACTGGTATTGTTCACTATTTCATTTAGGGTTGCAATACCGTCCGAAATTTTCTTCACGTCTTGTTCCCTTAAAGAGATATAACCGTGAACGTATTTATTTCTAAAGGTGATGAACCGTTCCATGAGCGACTGTTGTCCTTTAGGCGGAGTAATGCATGCTCTCCATGGACTATCTTCTGGACTTGTAATGGACCAAATGACTTTCCAACTGGTATCACTAGGTAAATTTTCTCTTAAGTTATCTACGATTCGTTTCATCAGCAGGGCATCGTCTTCTGGTGTGCCTTCTTCTAATTTTTTGGAAAGCTGAATCACTGCACCCAATCTTAGGATGAGTGTGGATGCTCCTAAACCAGCCATAAATAAGTTATTGACTGCGGCTTTTTGCGATGTCATGAGCTCAATCAATTGTTCATTGTTAATATCCGCTAATTTTAGATAACCGTATTGCTCGTTGAATCTGCTTACGTAGTTGGATAATGGTTTTGGTAATTGACTCATAGTGCTAAAGTTTGGTGTTGGTATTCTAGTTTGGCGTCTCTTCTTCCAATAGAAAAATAAATTCTAGAGGCTTCGGTGATTTCTTTAGGGAAACCGTATAGTTCGTCCAATACATCTTCTTCAAAAGGCATTCTACCAGCGTTTAAAAATGGATGTAAAAAAGCAAAAGCTTCGTGAACATATTCCATGGGATATTCGTGCTCATCGGCAAACCTCCTGGCCACAATTTCTTTGTTGGAAATCTCTTTAAGTAAATGAGTAATAATCTTTTTAATTAATGTATACTGCTCCAGCTCATTTTTAAATTCTTTATTAGGTCCTTTATACCTGAGGAAGTTGTCCAAAAGTGGTACCCACTCTTTTTCTTTTGGTAGATACGTTTTGCTTGCGATTGCATTGGAATCGTTGAAAAACTGATCCATCCAAGTGTAGTGAACGCCAAAAGCAATGAGCAATATGCTGTTTTCGTATAAAAAGTCTGCTAAGTGTACTAAATGGTCCGACTGAAATAGCGACCTGTGGATGTCTTTAATGATAATTACAGGCTGCTTACTGCATTTTTTACGGAGTTCTTTTACTGCTTTAACGGGATCATTACTGTACTTTGTGGCACCGGTTTCAATTGCAAGTGTACTCACAAGTTTACCTAATAAAAAGTTTGAGGTAAAAGTAATTCCCTCACTATCTAGGGCTAAAAACTGAGGAACGTGAGTTTCTGATTTTTTAAGGTGCGCATATAGATTGGCTATTTGCTCATTTACATTTTCGTTGGGTCTGTGCCAATAGGCCAATGCACCTTGAGATTTATCGTTGGCAAACTTGGTCAAGTTGGTATTTACTTTTTGTTTGGTGAGGTTTTTTACTAGCCAAGCATCTTGTTCTTTATTAAAATCATCGGAAATTTGGTGGCGAATGGTGAGAGATAGCTGTCCAAAAGCATGCGCATTTTGCATCAGTGGCCACTCCTCGTCTAAAATGCCCCATCTTCCGCTGTAGGCAGTGAGCTTATCTTGTTTGGAGATGAAGTGAAAGCTATCGTCTTTAAATAGTGAAAACACATTTGATTTGTTCAATTGGGCAATTACTTCAGCTACATGACTGGCTTCTTTGTGGTTTCTTTCTGGGGGCAATAAGAAAAAACCGTGCATTACTTCATTTCTTAGCAGGGCTAAGTGGTGTATGTGAGAATTCAGCTGTACTGTTTTCCCTTTTTTCTCCCAAAAAAGAGGGTAATGTGTTTTGGCTTCTTTGGTGTCTAGTTCTTTGATCATGTTGGCTGCCCATCGGTAAAGGGGTCCTGCATTGTAAGCATGGCTTTTGGAAGTAAAAAGTTGCAATAAAAAATCGTTGTATACCGACTTTTGATTGGGTTGGTTAAGATAAGCTGCCATACCAAGCGCTGCCAATTCTAAAAGGACAGTTTCACAGAGTTCAACCAGTTCATCGGCTACATACGCCTCATCTTCATTGAGAACTTCATTTATGGCCTCTTTCAGGGCTAAGGGTAAGTTGGTTTTATGTAATTGGGCTAGTTGTTTGTTTTCCATTGATTTAAATTAATAAAATTTTGAACTGGCACTTATTCTCCTCCAGTCTTTGATGTTTAGTACTTCGCTTAGCATATCCAGCTTTTCTTCATTGCGCTCTTCTTTAAAGAAACAAGCCATTTTGGCTTGGTGAAAGAGGATATTGGAAAGGTAGTGGGTGTTTTCTGAATAGTTGTGTAAATAAGGGTTAACAGCTTTAGAAGATTCCATTTGTTCGTAGATGTTTTCAGACATACCTTTAATAATGGCACCTTGGTTGTTTTCTGAAGAAATCATTGGTAAACAATTTTGAGCTTCTTTGAATGTAGGTGTTTTTCCTAAATCAATAAAAGCTTTAATTCTTTCTGAGCCTTGATTTATATTATCGGCAATTTGAATAGCTTCTTTCGTTTTT
>NZID01000088.1 GCA_002691605.1 Crocinitomicaceae bacterium | reverse complement strand
CATCATGCTAATTACAGGATACTTTGTATCAGAATTAATTTCAATTGTATGGGCATCTTCCATCATTAATACATTTCTTGCAAACTCAATTACAGCACATTGCATACCTAAACAAATCCCTAAAAATGGAATTTTATTAATTCTTGCATATTTAACTGCTAAGATTTTACCTTCGATAGCTCTTGAACCAAAACCAGGTGCAACTATAATTCCCTCTATACCTTTTAATAAGCTAGTACAATTCTTTTCGTTAATCTTAGAAGAGTGTATCCAATGTAAATTTACTTTTGTTTTATTTTTTGATCCAGAATGAATTAACGACTCTGCAATAGAAATATAAGAGTCTTTAAGCTCTACATATTTTCCTATAAGTGCAATATGAATTGTCTGTTTAGGTTCTTGTAAATTATGCAGAAATTTCTTCCATTTTGTCAAATTTGGTTTTGTTCTACTATTTAGTTCAAGTTTTTGACATACAACAGCATCTAGTTGCTCCTTAAGCATTAGTAATGGAACTTCATAAATTGAATTAGCGTCAATAGATTCTATTACACATTCTTTCTCTACATTACAAAATAGTGCTATTTTTTTTCTGATATCTTCATCTAAGTGATATTCAGTTCTGCAAACTAGGATATCAGGTTGAATTCCATATTCTAAAAGTGTTTTAACTGAATGCTGAGTAGGTTTAGTTTTAAGTTCTCCAGAAGTGGATAAATAGGGGATGAGGGTTAGATGAATAAATAATACATCTTTATTTAAGTCCCATTTCAATTGTCTAATTGATTCGATAAATGGAAGAGATTCAATATCTCCTACAGTACCGCCAATTTCTGTAATTACCACATCGTATTGTTTGTCTTTACCAAGTTTAAGAATATGTTCTTTAATCTCATTGGTTATATGAGGAATTACTTGAACAGTTTTACCTAAGTAATCGCCTTTTCTTTCTCTATTGATAACAGATTGATAGATTTTACCAGTAGTGACATTATTATTTTGAGATGTGGAAATATTTAGAAAACGTTCATAGTGACCCAAGTCTAAGTCTGTTTCAGCCCCATCATCCGTAACATAACATTCTCCATGTTCGTATGGATTTAAAGTACCTGGGTCAACATTTATATAAGGATCAAGCTTTTGAATAGTTACATTTAATCCTCTCGACTGAAGAAGTTTAGCTAAAGAAGCAGAAACAATTCCTTTTCCCAAGGAAGAAGTAACTCCTCCGGTTACAAAAATATATTTAGTATTTGAAGACATCCCGTACTATGAATTGTTATACGGGGTTTAAAGATACTATTTATTTGAAGGCATAAAAAAAAATAAATTTAAAATTTCCAACTAATACCAAGACTTGGTAAAAGCGGTAACTGATAAACTTTTTCAGTGGTTACTCTGTCAACATAAAAAATATTTTCTCTAGAATATACATTAGTAACACTAAAGGTCAGATCAAGAGTGGAGTTTTCCTTTATTTCAAAATGTTTTTTGATTGCTAAATCTAATCTATGATAGGATGATAATCTACCTTGATTTAGGTCAGCATAAATAATACCTAATTGGTCATCATTAGCAGTTGTAATGTCGGTGTTAATTCCTTGAGAATAATCTACCGTATGGTAATAACCCTGAGTTTGAGTAAAAGGTAATCCACTTCCAAAATTCCATCTTGCATTGACTTCCCAACCTTCTCCAAAGTTCTGAGTTCCAACCAAATTGATATTATGCCTTCTGTCGAATAACGGCGAATAAGTTCTAATTCCGTCCCATCTGGTAACTTTGCCAATAGAATAAACAAACCATAAATAAGTTTTATCATTGTTGTATTTTAATAGAAAATCTGTCCCATATGCATCTCCGGTTTCTATAATATAATCTTTCTTCAGAACCTCATCTACATTATCCGTATTTTCTTCATATAATTTATTTCTATTGATATTACTTAACTGATTAAACCATTTATAGTATCCTTCAACATTTAAGGTTAAATGTTTAGCTAAATCAATTTCAAAACCAAAAATAGCATGAGTTGCTTTCTGTAAAGCATGTTTTCTAGCTACTGTATTCCCATTATCTAACTTTATAGAATCTTGTAAGTTATCTGGCCCAGCTAGAAATCCGTAAAATAAGTTTACTACATCTCTATCTGAGTTGGCAGAAATCAAATTTTGAGAATATAATCCAGATGCTGCTTTGATTCTAAATTTTTCTGTAATATTATATTTTAAACCTAGTCTTGGTTCAGGTGAAAAATTTCTAAGTGAGGCATAGTACTGAGCTCTAAAACTAGGGTTTATTATTAAGAGACCTTTAATTATTTTCCCATCTACGTAACCAGCAAGTTCTGTTGTGTTATTTTGTTGCTCAATCTTTCTACCCACACTATTAAAGAAATTAAAATCGGTGGTAAATCCATTAACTTCAATTCCATATTTAATTTCATTTTCTCCAAGGAAGTATTTAAAATCAAAACCCAAATTAAAACCATTAATTCTGCTTTCTCTAGGGTCAAGGGTATCGTTGGTATTTATCGGATCTAATTCAGAAAGAGATATTTTATAATCACTAATATTAAATTTTCCCATTATCAATACTGGTGAACTCGCAGGAACAACTACAAAATTTGATCCAACTCCCCATGAATTCCAATTTAAGTCAGAAACGGAATTATAATTTACCCTGTCATTATAGCTAAAACCAAATAAATTAAATTTACTACCTGTAATGCCGTTTACTGAAATTTTTCCATATAGATCTGTGAAATTAAATGGTAATCCATTAGAATCTATATAGTTGTAAAAAGTTTTTGAACTTTGTTCTAAATAAGATGTTTTTCCAGAAAAAATATAAGATGCAGTAGAATTGTCATTGTTTTCACTTAATTTTTTAATAGGTCCTTCTAATTTTAATTTGGAACCAAAAGGATTTACCGAAATTTTTCCAGAATGTCTCTTCTTATTACCATCTATAGTCGTAATATCCATTATAGATGAAATCCTTCCACCATACATTGCTGAAAATCCACCAGTGTAAATATCTGCACTTCTCATAATGTCTGTGTCAAAAACAGAGAAAAAACCAATGGAGTGAAATGGATTGTATATAGTCATTCCATCTAAAAGAACTTTATTCTGTATGGGTGACCCTCCTCTAATATACATTTGACCTCCCTGATCTCCAGTAGTAACCACCCCAGGAGTAGTTTGTAAATATTGAGCAAAATCTGGTTCACCACCAATAGCAACTACTCTTGCCATATCTTTGGGTGTAGCTGTGATTACCGACATTTTTACTTCGGTTTTTCTTTCTTCTGCTTCAGCACTGTATTCAAATTCATCAAGCACTTCATCATTCTCCTCCATAAAAAAATTAATAGTAACAATTTTCTTATTATCTTTTAATTCTATTTCTTTTTCTATTGTTTTAAACTCAATATTTGATATTTCTAAAGTTATTTTTCCAGGTGAAAGTCTATTAATTTGAAAAAAACCATTTAAATCTGTTGACGATCCTGTTCCCGTGCCTTTAATTTTGACATTAGTTCCAAAAGAAGGTTCTCCAGTTTCTTTTTCGTAAACGGTGCCTCTTAAAGTAATATTCTTTAAATAATGAAATTTAGTTTGCGCATTTAAATCTTTAAATAGTGANATNATTACAGATATAAATAAAATGCTTCTATAAAGGTGATTCATAATTTGCCCGAATATAAAATTATTTTCTAAAAAAAATAGATTTTATCGCTTACTTTATTGGAAAATTAAGATTTAAAAACTTAATTGTATATTGTACTTAAACATCTGAATTTTGACAGATAATAGTAATCATTATGATATCATTTTTGCTGGTTGGGGAGCTAGTACTTGCATCTTAATGATCGAGATGGAAAAAAATGACTTATTAAAAAATCAAAAAATTTTAATAATAGAGCCCAACGAAAAGATAGAAAATGACAAAACTTTTTGTTTTTGGGCAGAAGAGAAAGATGAAATTTATCAGTCTTATCAATCTATTATTTCTAACCAATGGAACGGTGTTCAAATCAATGCAAATAAAAGCGCTCCAATAAAACCTGTAAAATATTATCATTTAGATAGTATTAATTTATATAGTTGGTCTAGAAGTATTGCAGAAAAATATAAAATCTCACAATTAAGAGAAAAAGTAATGGTCATAGAAGGAGATCATGAAATTACACTAACCACCGAAAAATCTCAATTTTTTTCAGAATGGGTATTCGATAGCAGACCACTGGATTTTAATAGATTTAAAAATGGAAAATTTAATATATCTCAATCATTTTTCGGATTTAAAGTAAAATTTCTCGAAAAAAAAATTAATCAAGACGTTTATCAGATGATGGATTTTAGAGTCTCTCAAAGTAACGCTACCCAATTTATTTACATTTTGCCTTACAGTGAAAATAGTGCATTAGTCGAACTTACCAGGTTTGGGAAAAAATTATTAAAAGAAAAAGAAGCAGAAATTGAACTTGATAAGTATATCAATGAGTTTTTTGGATCATATGAAATTATGGATCGAGAAAAAGGAATAATTCCGATGAACTCCGCTATTTCAAATCAAAACAGTCCAAATAAGTGTATTTCCATAGGAACACGAGCTGGAAATGTAAAACCGAGTACTGGCTATGCATTTAAAAACATGGTAAACCATTCTAAACAAATTTGTAAAAATGGAAAGCTAAATACATCTAAAGTCAAAATTCGTAAGAGATTTCATTTTTATGATCAATTGCTACTCATAATTTTAACTTTATGGCCAAACAAAGGACAACCAATTTTTGAAAGGCTTTTTAAAATTAAATCTGCAAGTTTTGTTTTGAAATTTTTAGATGAAAAAACAACTATCAAAGAAGAACTTTCGATGTTTTCAAAACTTCAAATTGGAATTTTTATAAAGTCAGTATTTTATTGGTTTTATTGGAAAGTCGAAAAATCTATTTTCCCATTATTGATGATTTCTTATTTATTATTGGACTCCTCCATACCAAATGATGATTTAATTTATCTTTCTAATAGTAATTTATTTATCATAATAGTTGGAATGTTAGCTATCGGCATTCCTCATGGAGCTTTGGATCACCTAACACAATCTTTAATAAAAAGGCAAAAAATAACTCTTAAGTTTATTGTAATTTATATAGCTTTAATGGTTCCTATCTTTTTATTTTGGTATTGGAATTCTACTTTAGCTTTGATTTTTTTTATTTTATATTCAGCATGGCATTTTGGTCAAACGGAAGTTAATTATTGGGAAGTTAATAATTCAATTTTAGGTTTTATTTGGGGTCTTGCTCTATTCATATCTATATTTTCTTGTCATTATGAAGAATTATCTAAAATTCTCTTATTAATGTCAATAGAATTACCCTTTTTTACATTTTCAGTTTTTTATTTGGGAATAGGAGTGTTGATTCCTTTTTTGATTTGGGCAATTTTATATAAAAAACTAGATATGATTTTAATTATTTTATTTTTTGTTTTTTCATCGACCAAGAGCCTACTTTTGACTTTTGGTTTATACTTTATTTTTCAGCACAGCAGAATTGGGTGGTCACATCTTCAAAATAAACTCAACTATTCCAATACAAAAATGTTTATAAATGCTCTGCCATTTAATATTGGTGCAATTATTTTGTTTACACTATTTTATAATTTCCTACAACTAAATTTAGAATTGGGAATTGTTTACTCCTTTATCTTTCTTTCAGCAATTAGCTTTCCCCATGTAATTTGTATGCACCTATTTTATAAAAAAATAAAAAAACCATTCTAAATATAACGATGATCTAAAGAGAAATTTTCAGGATTTTTAGGAGTTTTAGTTTTGTAAAAATCCATTATTTTTTTCATGTCTATTTCTTTGCTTTCAGTAGTAAATATTGGGCCTCCAATACCTCCAGTTTTAGTTTTGTAATCTAAATAACCAAAGCAAATAGGTAAATTATTTTCTTTTGCTAGATAATAAAATCCACTTTTCCATTTTGTGCTTAATGATCTTGTTCCTTCAGGTGTTATACCCATTGCAAATTCTTTATTTTCTCTGAAAAATTTAGACATATGGGAGACATTTCCCCCTTTTTCTTTATTTTTAGTATCAATAGGAATACCGCCAAGAGGTTTGATTATTAAATTAAAAGGAAATCTTATCCATTCTGATTTTATAGTAAATCTATAAGGAATTTTTAAAATTTTAAATAAAAATATAGAATAGAAAAAATCCCAATTACTTGTATGAGGTGCTCCAACAAGAACACACCTTTTATACTCTTTAGGAACATTTTCGTCAATTTTCCAACCTAATAATTTTAGTATTAATTTATACATAAACTGTTAACAAGAAATTTCCATTAGTATGGTGCAAATTATGGCTCCAACAGTCCCTACAGCGTAACCCATTACTGCTAATAGCACCCCAACCGTAGCTAAAGAAGGGTGAAATGCAGAAGCTACTATTGGGGCAGAGGCAGCACCACCGACATTAGCTTGACTTCCAACTGCTAAGAAAAAATAAGGAGCTCTTATTAATTTAGCTACAATAATTAATAAGCATGCATGAACAGACATCCAAACTAACCCAATAGAGATTAATCCAAGATTATCAAAAATCATAGTTAAATCCATTTTCATTCCAATAGTTGCTACTAGTATGTAAATAAAAAAACTGCCAAATTTACTAGCTCCTCCACCTTCAAAGTTTTTAGCTTTTGTAAAGGAGAGCAAAATAGAAATAATGGTGGATATAGTGATAAGCCAGAAAAATTTTGACTCTAAAAATGTAAAAATATTTCTTGTACTTGGTGATTCTATTTTAATAATAAAATTTTGAAATATTACAGCTAAAAATTCAGAACAAAAATGAGCAAAACTAACAGTCCCAAATGCAATAGACATAATGATAATAATATCGGCTAGTGAGGGGTTTCTTTTTATTTTTTTTGAAAAACTTGATACTTTTTCTTTGAGCGAATTAATCGAAGAGTTATCAGCATTTAACCAATTATTTATTTTATCCGATTTTCCTATACCAATTAAGATAATAGACATCCAAATATTAGCAACTACAATATCTACAAATACCATTCCCCCATATAATTTTTGATTATATCCATAAATTTCTAGCATAGCAGTTTGGTTAGCCCCACCACCTATCCAACTTCCTGCTAAAGTTGATAAACCTCTCCAAACGGCATCTGGACCAATTCCTCCTATTGTTTCAGGTGAAATAGAGGAGACGATCATAATAGCAATTGGTCCCCCAATAATTATTCCTGAAGTCCCAGTAAAAAACATAGCTAAAGCTTTCCAACCCAAGCCGTAAACTGCTTTTAAATCGATACTTAAGGTCATTAAAACTAAAGCTGCAGGAAGTAAATATCTACTTGCAACATAATATAAATTCGATTTTTGATATAATATTTCTCCAGAACTATTGATTACTTTCCATTCTGGTGCAATAATTCCTATGGAGGTAAAAATAGCAGGAATTAAGTAGGCCATAAATAGCCCTGGAACTATTTTGTAAAATTTAACCCAAAATCCTTCTTTTATTGATTCTGTATAAAAAACAAACCCAAGTGCAATCATTAATAGTCCGAATACGATAGTGTCGTCAGTAAATAATATATCTTCTTTCAAACCTAGGAAATTGATTTTGGGAAGATAAAATTATTTTTGATTATATGCTTCAGATAATTTTTTTAATTCATCTTTTAAAGAGTTGATTTTATCCTTGTTAAGTTGAATTTTTTCTTGAAAATCATCAAACATTTTACCCTTTGCATTTGAGAAAAAACTTAAGTTATTTTCAATTTGGGTTGTTTCTTTAATTGAAATATTGATTAACTTATTTAATCTACTTTTTTCTTCTAAATAAGTTTTTTCTCGATTAGGTGAATTAGATAAAAAGGAAACTTTTACCGCCTTCTTAATTTGGTGAATCTCTTCTTTAGTAAATTTACTACCATTGCAACAATTATTTACTAAAGTCTCAAATTCTTTGGCAATACCATTGGTGTTTTTTCTAGGGACCTGACCTACTTTCTGAAACTCATCAATTAAGCTTTTTAACTTAGAGAAATTCATTTCTTCCTCTTCTTTTATTTTTTTAATAACAGTGTTCTTAGCATTTAAGTTTGCTTTTTCTTTTTCAATTAATGCTTTTTTACTTTTGTTTTTAGCTTCAAAAAAAGCATCACATTGGGTTCTAAATTTCTTCCATAACTTTTGTTCTGCGTATTTCCCTGCATGACCAATTTTTTTCCAATTTTCCTGTAGTTTTTTAATTAAAATTGGATTGCTATCCTTTTCAATATTCTCTACATATTTTTTTGCAGTATTAATAAGTAAAATTTTTTTATCATAATTGGCTTTAAATTTATTTCGCTCAATTTCTAAATATTTCTTCCTTGCACTAAAAAATTTATCTGCATGAGATCTGAATTCTAACCAAATTTCTTTGCTTAAAGTTTTTGAAACTGGTCCAATATTTTTCCACTCTTCTTGTAATTCTTTAAATTTTTTGGTTATAATCTCTTGATTTTTAAGATTGTTAAAGTCTTCTTTAGAAAGTAATTCTGCTTTTTTAATCAGCTCTTTTTTAGCAATTAAATTTTCTTTTAGACTGTTTTTTAGATTGTTGTAATATGCTTTGATTTTTTTATGAATTCCATTTATTTCATTCCAATAATTATTTTTAATTTCATTCCAATGTTCTTTAAAAGTAGGACCTATTTCCTCCCATCTATTTTGTAATATTTTTACTTCAGTTTGAATTTTTTTTACATCACTTAAATCCTCTAAGTTTTTTAATTCGTGAATAATCTGGTTTTTTAGTGAAAAATTTCTTTTTAAATCATTCTCTTTCAATTCTTTGTAAATATTAAAGTTGTAATTAAATGACTCATTTAATTTGCTGAACTCTTTTTGTAGCTGATGATCAATTTTAGGGCTTATTTCCGATACACTATTCCACTTTTCTCTTACTTCTTTAATTCCTACGGCTAGTTCATTTAGTTTTTCTTTATTCTCAATTAAGTTTTTAAACTCATTTAGTATATTTTTTTTGAGTTCAATGTTTTTCTGTTCACTATTTCTCTTTTTATCTTTTTCTTTTCTTAATTTAATCTTGAACTTATCAATTGCTTTAACTATTTCTACATTAGTTGGATCTTCATGAGGGTTAATTAATTCCTTCTTTTCATTATTTTCAAATAAATCCTTTTCTTTTTCAAATACTAATTCAAAGATTTTTATTTGATGCTTAGCTTCTTTAATGGCAAGTTCATTTTCTGCACCAAGAAAACTTTTAATTTTTTTTAGTATTTCAACTTTATCTATTTCCATTTTTATAGAATACTCACTTTTTGTTTTATAATGAAGTGTTTGCTAAGCTAATTATATTTAAGTATGTTTTAAACTCACTTTAATTATATGTAGTTTATTAAATATTGATTTGTTTTTAAATTATGATACTTATTACCCAATTAGTTTTAGCTACAGTTTATGCATTTTCTTGTTTCAGGTATTAATTTAATCCTGTTAATATTAATTTGCTTTTTACATTTCATACAAAAACCAAAATCCTTATTATTTAGTGATTTTAAATTAAGTTTTAAGTACTTCAATTTTTCCTGAGCTTTTCTTAACATTCTATCATTAATTGATTTATTGTTTATAGCATCCATTCTGCTAATCCTTCCAATAGAGTTTTCTGGTTCAATAGGTTGAGCTAAAAGTTTTAAATTTTCCATTTCTAACTCCATTGTTTTAATCTTCCTAATAATTATTGACTTAATTTCTTTTTTATTCAATTTTTTTGAGATTTTTTAGCCTTTTTACTTCCTTTATATAAAGGGATATTTATTAATCTTGTTTCAATAGGACCATTAAACATTTTAATTTTACGTCTTGGTCTTAAGCCAATATATTTTAATCCCTCTAAATCTCCAGTAAGAATCCATGCGTCACATCCACTCCATTCGTGTTTTAACTGAGTTCCAATATCATTATAAAATTCGTGATTTTTTTCTTTTGCAATCCTTATGTTATAGGGAGGATTGAGAATCAGTATATTATTTTCTGCTGGTTTTTTAAGTTTGAAAAAATCTTTAGTCTCCATTTTACATGGGTGATTTTTCAAAATATTATCTAAATTATTTTTGGTTGCAAAAACCATTTTACTCATTATATCAGAGCCCCTAATATTAGGGATCTTTTCATTGATTTTTTCTTTGGCATTTTCTTTTATTTCTATCCACAAATGATGATCATACTCTTTATGATTCATAAAACCAAATCTATCTCTTTTTATACTGGGAGGCATATTTTTAGCCATCATTAATGCTTCGCAAATAAATGTTCCAGATCCACACATGGGGTCAATTAGAGGAGTTTCAGAACTCCAGCCACTAAATTTTAGAATTCCAGCAGCTAAACCTTCATTTAAAGGGGCAACTCCAGTTATAGTCCTGTATCCTCTTTTAAAAAGTGGATCACCTGATGTGTTCCATAATAAATTGACCTGATCGTTAGTAACTCTAACTATAAACTTATGATCAGGAGCTACTCTATCTACATTGGGTCTAGTTCCATTATTTTTATTAAACTGATCTACAATTGCATCTTTTATTTTTAAAGAAACATATTTAGAGTGATTGAAAAATGGAGAATGTACAATGCTGCTAATTGAAAATGTTTCGTGGATGGAAAATTCATTTCCCCAATCAAAGTTATAAGCCCCTTTATATAATTCACTTTCATTTGAAGCTTTATATTTATGTAATTCTACTAAAACATCAAGAGCTAACCTTGAGCGAAGGTTTAAATTATAAATTGTTCTAAGATCTCCTTTGATATAAACAGCTCTTTTTCCTATTTCAGGTTTAATTTCAGTAATATGAAAAACCTCTTCTGCTAAAATCTCTTCAAACCCTTCAAATGTTCTTATAATTATATTCACTTAACTATTATTTTTCATTATCGTCTATCTCCTCGAAATCAACATAAAGATCCTCGTCTAAATCAACCTTTTCTGATTTACTATTTTGTTGAGAAGCTGTCTTGTTAAAATTATTCATCATTTGCTCTAAAGGATTTTTCTTTACTTTTTTATTTTTCATACCAAAAATTTTATTCCTAAAGTTGGAAATGGTAACTATACCTTTCAAAAAAGTGGACACCATAAAGAAAAAACCAAAAATTCCAAAAATTCCTTTTAATATTGGATCAAGATATAAACCTTGAATTCTATTAATAAACCAAATGTTAATTGGATTTTGATAGATGATTTCTCCAAATTTTGGAATGCTGATACATGCAGTAAAAATCACAATGGAAATTCCGAGAATATGTTTTTCATATTTTAGCTCTGAATTAGTGGTTGGATTAATCTTGAATTTTGATTGCATTCCTAGATTAGTTGCAAAATTTAAAATGGATTTTTTTTTGTTTAATTTACTAAAAAGATATAATGAAAGAAAAATTGCACCTAAAACATAAATTATTGAAATATCAATAAAATTAGATAAAGTATTTTTTTGAATGTGGATGAGACAGTTAGAGTAGGTTAAATTACTTAAAATAAAATATTTAATACCTATTAAAATATATCTAAGTTCTTTAATAATTTTAAAACTTGTCAGTAGATTTACAGGGGTTTTTATAAGTAGCCACCAAATGAAATTAAATATTACATAAACGATACTTAGAGTAAAAATAAATTCCAAAAACAACATATTTGCAAATATAGTTTAAAGGTGATTAATTGTCGAAATAACTTTAATTTATGAGATATCCCATTTATATTAGACTAAATAATTTTGATATGTACAATAAAATTTTCTTCATTTTATTTTTATTAATATTTAAATTTTCTTGCTTATTTTCTCACGAAGGAATGTGGATTCCCTCGCTTTTAAAAATTATTGAGGGTGATATGCAGAGTAATGGATTGGAGCTATCCGCAGAAGATATTTACAGTATAAATAAATCTAGTTTGAAAGATGCAATAGTTCATTTTGGAGGAGGATGTACTGCGGAAGTTGTAAGTGATCAGGGTTTAATTTTGACTAATCATCATTGCGGTTATAGTCAAATTCAACAACACAGCTCATTAGAAAATAATTATTTAAAAGAGGGGTTCTGGGCGATGTCCAAGAGCGAAGAACTGCAAAATCCTGGTCTTACAGCTACTTTTATTGTGAGTATAGAAGATGTAACTTCTCAAGTCTTGACAGGAATAGAAAATAATGATCATCCAGATGAAATTATTCAAAATAATATCGAAATTATTCAAAATAATCAATCCAACCCATATTACAAAAGTGTAGTAAAGCCATTTTATTATGGAAACAAATATTATTTGATTACATCNAAGACCTATAAAGATGTAAGATTAGTAGGANCACCACCNAGTGCTATGGGTAAGTTTGGAGGAGATACGGATAATTGGGTGTGGCCAAGACATACCTGTGATTTTTCAATTTTTAGGATTTATGCTNATAAANATAACAAGCCATCTNAAATTTCAGAAAACAATATCCCTTATAAAGCACCAGTATCTCTTAAAGTTAATATAAGTGGGATCAAAGAAAATGATTTTACAATGGTCTTTGGTTTTCCTGGAAAAACCCAACAATATTTATCTTCTAATGCAGTAAATAATTATTTAGAAAAAATATTACCTGCAAGAATTGAAATGAGAAAAAACAGTTTAAAACATATTGATGCAGCAATGGATTTAAATGCTTTGAACCATTTAAAGTATGCTTCTAAACAGTCAAGAATAAGCAATGCGTACAAAAAATGGATAGGGCAAGACTTAGGANTGCGAAAAAAAGAAGCCGTAAAACTTAAGAAATTAAAGGAAGAAAAATGGATGTCCGATGATTTCNAGAATGTTCAACTTCTCAATAAATTATTCGAATTAGAAAATAAAAAAATTGAGTATCAATTAGCTTACAGTTTATTTANAGAATTATGGTATTATGGCCCCGAAATTATTCGTTTTTCAAATGGATTTACTCAAATANTAGGAAATGATGATTTTGAAGCTAAAATCAATAAAAAAAGAATAAGTGTAAAAAATTATTTTAAAAATTACGATCGTAATGTCGATATGAGTGTCTTTAAATCACTTTTACCAATTTATCTAGAGCATATANATGGGAATTTAGCATCTCCATATTTAAATCAACAANNTAANAAGTTTAGTGATGTAAGTAAATTCGTTGAACACTTATTTATAAAATCTAAATTTTCTAGTTTAAAATCAGTTGAAAAGGTTTTAAACTTTAGCGAAAAACGAATTGTTAAAATTTTATCTAAAGATCNAATTGCCAAATTNTCTAATGAAATTTACAATCACTTTAGACAAGAAATATTANCCATCTANAGAAATTTAGAAAAACAGCATAATATTTTAATGAAAAAATATCTTAAAAGTATAATGGAAACAAATTCAGANGAAACATTTTTTGCGGATGCTAATTCAACAATAAGACTGACTTATGGAAAAATTGAAGGTGTTACGGATANTAAATATAATGACACTAAAATACAATCGGCTAAAATTAAATCNGTTGAGCAAAAAGAACAAAAAATTTATATCACTTATGATTTTGAAGGAAGAACAGGTAAATATGATGTCGACCTTTATGTGAAATCTGGTAAAGACAAATCCTGGTCTTCTAAGTTAAAATCAGTTACGGGGGATGTGGGCCAAAATCAAACTNNAGGGANAAACAAGAAAATTATATGGGACGTTTTAAAAGATAGAGACGAATTTAAAGGAGATTGGGTTTTTGGAATTGGNTCAAAATCAAGAGANGAAATAACATATAACTGGTTTACAACTATTGATGGAATTGTTGAAAAATTCAATACTGGAGAATCAGACTATAAAATTCCAAATAGATTGTTAGAATTATACAAACAAAAAAATTACGGTAAATATGCTTCAAATGGGACTTTAAATATTTGTTTTCTAGGTTCTAATCATACCACCGGAGGTAATTCTGGAAGTCCTGCTCTAGACTCTAAGGGAAGGTTAATAGGTATTAATTTCGATAGAACTTGGGAAAGTACCATGAGTGATATTTTATTTGATGAAAATATTTGTAGAAATATAATGGTTGATATAAGATATGTATTATGGGTTATNGATATTTATGCCGGAGCAGGTCATTTAGTNGACGAGATGACCTTAGTTCAGAANTNATTATTCTCCTTTATANTTTGGTTTTCTTTTCTCCAAAAAAGCATTTACTCCTTCTTTATAATCATTTGTCTGAGCTGCAATAACTTGTAATTTTCTCTCTTCNGTTAACTGTTGAGATAAATCATTGTNATAGCTTTTGTTTAATAGTNCCTTAATTAATCCAATAGATTTAGTGGGCATTTTTGATAATTTATNTGCAAAATCAAATGCTAACTGGTATCCAATATCGTCCTCTGCCATTTTGTAAATCATGCCCATATTTTCAGCCTCCTGAGCGGTTATTTTTTCACCGCTAAACATTAACCCAGCAGCTTTTTGCTTTCCAATAGATCTTGGTAAATTATAAGTTCCTCCTGAATCTGGGATTAATCCTATGTTAATAAAAGATTGGATGAATTTTGCAGATTTTGCAGCAAATGTAACGTCACAACATATTGCTAAATTGGCNCCTGCTCCGGCTGCAACTCCGTTTACATAACATACCACAGGTTTTTTAATATTATTTATTTTATGGACNAAAGGATTGTAGGTGTGGTCTATAATTTCACCAATAGTTGGNCCACTTTCTTTAGTGGCTTCTTCTAAATCTTGACCAGCGCAAAATGCTNTTCCATCACCTGTTAAAAAAATAGCTCTTACATTACTATCTTTTTCCAAAANATTTAAGGCTGAAAGAACTTCTTTGGCCATTTCAAAATTAAAACTATTTAGAACTTCACTTCTTTTTAATTTAATCACTCCAACACCATCAGAAATTTGGAAAGATATATTTTGGTATTNCATCATTTAAAAACTTAAGTNAATTATAAACAACATTTAATTTTTAAAAAATTATAACGATTTTCGCGTAAATTTAANAAATATAATATGTCAAAATTTTATCCAGTCAAAATAGCAAAAATTAATAAAGAAACTGCTGATTCTGTTTCAATTGCTTTCAATATTGACCCTAACCATAAAGATGTTTTTCAATATACCCCAGGTCAATACATAGTATTAAAAGCAAATATTAATGGAGAAGAGTGTAGAAGGTCATATTCTATTTGTTCCTCAAAAAATGAACTTTTAACAGTGGCTATCAAAAAAGTGGAGAATGGAAAAATGTCAACATTTATTAACGATAAATTAAAAGAAGGAGATCAAATAGAAATTCAACCCCCTCAAGGAAACTTTCAACTTCAGGATATAGCACCTTCAAAAACAAGAAAATTTGTTGCTTTTGCAGCAGGGTCTGGTATTACTCCGATCCTTTCTATGATAAAAGAACTTAGCTTAAATGAAAAGGGGTCTGAGTTTTTACTTTTTTATGGTAACAAAACAACTTCTGATGTTATGTTTCACGAAGAATTGAATAGTATATCCAACAACTCTATTAAAGTTAAATATCTGTACTCTAGGCAAAATTCAAAAAACAAATTATATAATGGAAGAATTGATGAATCGAAAGCTAAAGAATTATTAAAGTCCGAAATGTCTTATTTAAATTCAGATGCTTTTTATTTATGTGGTCCAGAAGAAATGATATTTTCTACTAAAAAAGTTCTAGAATCATTTGGAGTAGATAATTCGAAAATTAAATTTGAGCTTTTTACAACCCCTGTTTTAGATATAGATGGTATAAAAAAAGAGACCAATGTGGAAAGCAGTGATTTTGATGGTGAATCCAAAGTGACCGTTATTTATGATGACGAAGAGGTAGAGTTTTTCCTACAAAAAAATGGGGATACTATATTGGACGCTGCTATGGATAACGATTTAGATGTTCCATTTTCATGTAAAGGGGCAGTTTGTTGTACTTGTAGAGCTAAAGTTAAAGTGGGTAAAGTTTCAATGGATGCAAATTATGCTCTTTCAGATCAAGAAGTGGAAGATGGATATATATTAACTTGTCAGTCTCATCCAAATAGTGAAAAAGTTATTATTGATTTTGATTAATTACCGAAATAGAATCAAAATTGTATACATTTTTTTACGTAAATAATTAGAGTAAATGAATATAGTTATTACAGGTTGTTCAAATGGAATAGGATCAGAATTGGTAAAAATATTAACTAAATCACATAAAGTTTATGGTTTATCAAGAAATTCTTATAAGTTAGATAAGCTAAAGTCATCTTTAAATAAGCCTCAAAATTTTCATTTTTATCCCGCTGATGTAGTTACTATTGATACTAAAATTATTAACGAATGGATTACTGACTCTCAGATAGATTTATTGATAAATAATGCAGGAATACTTATTAATAAATCATTTATAAATATAAAGTACAGTGATTACAAGTCAGTAATGGACGTAAATTTTTGGGGTGCATTTAATTTAACTCAATTATTGCTAGGAAAATTATCCAGCGCTAGGGGCTCAGTAATTAATATTTCTAGCATGGGAGGAGTTAATTTTACTTCAAAATACCCTGGATTGTCATTATACAGCTCTTCTAAAGGAGCCCTTTCTGTTTTGACTGAGTGTTTGTCCGAAGAATTAAAAGATAATAATATCAGAGTTAATGCTTTTGCCCTTGGTGCAGTACAGACAGAAATGTTATCCGAGGCTTTTCCTGGTTATAATTCAGAAACATCAGCTCATCAAATGGCCTCCTTTATAGTTAATTTTATTAACTCGTCTAATAACCTAGTAAATGGTCAGGTTTTCAGAGTTGCTAATAGCAATCCTTAAACCCTGATTTTCAGATATATATATATATATTAGTTTTTTATTGAATTTTTAGCTTAAAATAATTGGTCAATTTCAAATATCATAGTATGTTTGCAAGCCGAAAAAAGTGATTTACTTTTAATTTTTAAAGTAATCAATTAAAAAAACATTTTTAATTAATTACTTGTTTGATTAAAAATATAAATTACCTTTGCCGGCCGATTGTGATTCTAAAAGAAGTTTCACATCTTTTAAAAGAGATTAAACTCTTTAAGAAATTAAGTTCTTTGAAGTATTGAAGTAAAGAATTAAAAGACTAGCAAACCCTGAAATTTGTTTCAACAAAACTTAAAGTTATAATTACAATGGAGAGTTTGATCCCGGCTCAGGATGAACGCTAGCGGCAGGCTTAACACATGCAAGTCGAACGGTAACAGAAAAAGCTTGCTTTTTGCTGACGAGTGGCGAACGGGTGCGTAAC
>NZID01000087.1 GCA_002691605.1 Crocinitomicaceae bacterium | reverse complement strand
TTATTACAAAATTGCTCGTAATATGTTCTATTATTAATCAAGAAATATAAAAGTACTTATTTCAATCAGGAATTCATTATAAAAATTTTACCAAAAAAGTTTCTTCAGCTCTTTTTCTATAATAGAAATTAATTTTTTGTCAAATTGAAAATCAAAATCATTAGCAATTAACATTCTAACATTGTAAGAACCTAGAGCTAATCGTATGAATGATTTATTATCGTATTTTACAGGCTGACCGATTATAATTTTTTTAAAATCATAAAAGTCATTTCGTTCTTTTGCGCAAATTTCAAGATATAATATTCTTAACTCTTGATCTGTTAATAGGGACCCATCTTTATGCTTTACATTAAACGATACAATAGAACGATTTGTAAATTGTTGATCTGGCATTAGTTCAAAGAATTCACTCTTAATTTGTAACTGACTAATGATGAAGGCATTCCACCTATCAACAGCCATGGTAACCATGTCTTCTCCATAAAACGAAAGTAATTTCATTTCACTTACAGCTGCTTCCCACCTTAGTAGGGTTCCATAATTTTCATTAGTTCTAAATTTTTTTCTTAGTAAAGGATGATTTAAAGGAATATCTGATGTACTAAATATTTTAAGAAAAGGAGCAACGGCCTCATCTGTAATATTTACTAATTTAGAAGTAATCGTCTTAGGCACCAGTAAAGCACCACAAAAAGGAGGAGATTGATAGAACTTAGACCCAGTAAGCATAACCATGCAATTAAGTTTTATTAACTTATTAATAAGTTTTTGAGTAGTTCTCATTTGACAGACATCAATCACCCAAAAGCAATCCTCATTGGCCCTAGGGATCATAGAAATATTATCAACAATTCCAGACTTACTTCCAATAACCAGGTTAGCAATTACTTGTTTTTCTGCACTTTTCTTTTCAATAATTTCAAGAATATCGGTTTTATGATTCAAAATATTTCCATCTATATCTCTTGCTGAAAATGCTTGTTGTTCAATTTGAATTTCTTCATGAATAGTAGAATTCTTAATTACATTTTCTTCAAATTGATTAGTTCCAAAAAAATATTTTCCTTTTATGGCGGTATTAGAACCTGTTCCTAATTCTTCAGGACAAGTAACCACACTAAAAATTGGCTTGCTAGGCTTTAATATTCTAGAAAACATAATTGGATAATAGCAAAGATCACTTCCTGATGGTGCGTAAAATATATCAAATTCATTAGAAGAGTCCACATCGATTAGCTTTTTAAGTTGATTTTGTTGCTCATCTAACAGCTTATCATAATCTTCTATTTGAAGTTTTTTTAACATTTTATCAACAGCACGCTTACTGTCTATATTTAAATTAGACATAGTACAAGATCCTCTGTTGAAAACAGATTCGTAAACTAATGGATTTCCATGGTATTTATTTAATCCGTTTTCCTTAAGCGTTATTCGCTCATCTCCACCTTTTACAATATCGTTAATATCCATAATATCAAATAATTACACAAATAAATGTATTTTAATGACATTATATACTATTTTTAATAGAATTAATTATCAATTTTTAAAGATTGAAAATTCCATTTTTATAACCACTATTTTAAAAATTAATTTTTGATAAAAGATATCATTACTTGGCAAGACTTTGAAAAATTAGATATAAGAATTGGGACAATAAAAAAAGTCGAAGAATTTCCTAAAGCTCAAAATCCATCTTATATATTACATGCAGATTTTGGAAATTTAGGTATAATGAAAACTGCTGGTCAAATTACCAAAAACTACAGTATTAAAAATCTTATTGGTCAACAAATTATTGCCGTAGTTAATTTTCCAAAAAAACAAATTGCTAATATGAAGAGCGAATTTCTAACACTTGCTGCTGTAGAAAATGAATTGGAAAACGTTATTTTAATTCAACCATCTACTAAAACAAGAAATGGGGCTAAAATTTGTTAATATTTTTTGATATAATAAGCCAATTGTTACATATTAATAATAACTTCGTGTTAATTATACAATATGAAAAGAATCGGTATACTTACTAGTGGTGGAGATTGTGCAGGTTTAAATGCAGCTGTTAGGTCTATTTTTTATAGAGCTAAAGATCAATATAATATGGATGTATTTGGAATTTTAGAAGGGACTGTTGGGCTTATGAACAGACCAGTTTCTTACACAAAACTAAATTACAATACCTTCTCAGGTAACTTATTAAGACAAGGTGGTACTTTTTTAGGAACTACCAACAAAGGAAACCCATTTAAATTTCCTTTCCCCGATGGTTCATTTAAAGATAGAACTATAGAAATAATCAGTGGTTATCATGAACTGGGATTAGATGGCTTAATTGTAATTGGTGGTGACGGTAGTATGAAAATTTTAAAGACTATTGCAGACAAAGGAGGTCTTAACATTGTAGCAATACCAAAAACTATTGATAATGATGTCGGCGCAACTGAAAATTCAATAGGTTTCAATACCGCTGTTAATGTAGCAACAAATGCATTAGACAACCTACAATTTACAGCGGCTAGCCACAATAGGACTATGATATTAGAAGTGATGGGAAGAGATGCAGGACACATAGCACTGAATGCTGGTATAGCAGGTGGAGCAGATGTAATTTTAATCCCTGAAATAAAATATTCAATTGATGGAATTGTAAAGAAACTTGAAAAAATGAATAGTCATGGAATTAAACATTCTCTAATTATAGTAGCAGAAGCTGTTAAGCAAGAAGATGGTAAAAATAGTACTGTAAAATTTGCTGACGGCGAAGAAAGACTTGGAGGAATTGGAACTTATATTGCTCACCAAATAATGCAAAAATCATCTGCAGAATGTAGAGTAACTACTCTAGGTCATGTTCAAAGAGGTGCTCCTCCTACTACTCAAGACAGAATATTAGCAAGTGCATTTGGAGTACATGCGGTTGACTTACTTGCTCAGAAAAAGTTTGATAGAATGGTCGCGTGGAGTGACAGAAAAGTGGTAGACTTCCCAATTGAAAAAGGAATTGAAACTTACAGGAAAGTAGAATTAAATGATTCCTTAGTAAAAACTGCACTAGCTTTAGGTATTTATTTAGGTGATATTACTTAAGGTGTTCATTATGAAATGTTTAAACATAATAAATATTTCTCATATTTATACAATTTACTTTTATCAGAATAGATTTTAAAGAATTTTTTAGACTGAATAGTACAAGTAAATAATTTCTAAAAAAGAAACACAATTATTTTTTTAAATGTATAGACTATAATATTTAAATATTTAGATTTATAACATGCAAATTGGTATAGATAGTTTTGCTGCAGCAGAAAATTCAAATTCATTTAGTGGAAAGAACAATGTAAAATCTATCGAAAAATTAATTAATAGAATTATAAAAGCTGATGAAGTAGGTTTAGATGTGTTCGGCGTAGGTGAACACCATAGAAAAGAGTTTCTTGATAGCGCTCCACATCTAATTTTAGCTGCAGCTGCTGCAAAAACAAAAAATATTACTCTAACTAGTGCGGTTACTGTACTAAGTGCATCTGACCCGGTTAGAGTTTTTCAAAATTATGCAACGCTCGATTTAATTTCTAAAGGAAGAGCCGAAATTGTTGCTGGTAGAGGATCTTTTACAGAAGCATTTGATTTATTTGGATACAATTTAAATAATTATGATTCACTATTTGAAGAAAAATTAGAATTGTTATTAGAAATTCAAAATAATGAAACTGTAAATTGGCAAGGGAATTTTAGACCTCCTTTAAACAATCAAACCATTTTTCCTAGGCCCTATCAAAATCCCTTACCCATTTGGATAGGAGTTGGAGGAACCCCTCAATCGTTTTTAAGAGCTGGTAAATTAGGATTACCAGTTATGGTTGCAGTTATTGGTGGTGAAACCCATAGATTTAGGCCATTGATAGAAATGTATAGAGAGTCAGGAAGAAGAGCAGGTCATTCACCTGAAAAATTAAAAGTAGGTTTACATTCACTTGGTTATGTTGCAGAAAATTCCGAACAAGCTGTTGAAGATTATTTTCCTGGATATGCAAAAACATTTACCAAAATTGGCATGGAACGTGGCTGGCCTCCAGTTACATTAGAACGTTTTAGATCTCAAAATGGATCAAAAGGTGCTTTAATGATAGGAAATCCCGATGAAATAGCTGAAAAAATTATTAGACATAGTAACGCTCTGGGGGGTATTTCAAGATTTACCTTTCAAATGGATAATGCTGAGCTTACCCACCAACAACTAATTAAATCAATAGAACTCATAGGAAAAAAAATTAAACCCATTATAAATAAAAGCCGTTCGAAAAGTTAGTCTACAAAAATTAATTTAATTAAAAATAAATTTATTTTTGTTTCATGAAAAGAAAAGAGTTTTTAAAAAGATCTGCTGCACTAAGTGCATTAAGTATTTCATCTCCTTTAATTTTAATAGCAAATAAAATAAAAGAAAAATCAACCTACGAACAACTGATGGATCAAGTTGGTTTTAATCATATTCCTAATACCGAAATTAAAACTATGAATAGCGTTTTACACAAATCAAACACTAGAGGCCATGCAGATCATGGTTGGTTAAAAGCAAATCACACATTTAGTTTTGCAAATTATTACAACCCTGAAAGAATGAATTTTGGAGTTTTAAGAGTTTTAAACGACGATACTATTGCTCCAAAAAGAGGATTTGGAACACACCCCCATGACAATATGGAAATAATCACTATTCCACTAGAAGGAGATTTAAAACATCGAGACAATATGGGTAACGGTACTGTTATAAAAAATGGAGATATTCAAGTAATGAGTGCTGGGACCGGTATTACTCACAGTGAATTTAATGCCAACAATGATTCCTATTGTAAACTATTACAAATTTGGTTATTTCCTAACAAAAAAAATGTTACTCCAAGATATGATCAAATTGCCCTAGAATCTATTTCAAAACATAATAAATTATATCAAATATTGTCTCCAAACAAAGAAGATCAAGGAGTTTGGATTCACCAAGAAGCTTGGTTTCATTTAGGTAATTATAATAAAGAAACCGAAGAAAAATATATTTTAAATAATAAAAATAATGGTATTTATATTTTTGTAATTAGTGGAAAGATCAATATGGATGGTCAGATACTAAATCAAAGAGATGGTATGGGTATTTGGGATATTGATTCTATTAACTTTTCTGCTAATAAAAATTCGAGTTTACTTCTTATGGAGCTCCCACTTTCTACATAATAAAATGAATTTTGAAAAAAATTAGAACTTGCTATTGGAAATAATCAAAATTTGGAAATATTTCTAGGAGCTATAAAAATATTAACTATTAATCATATGTTTTTCAATGAATATTTAGTAAAAACAATCTTTTTTAAGAATTCAAACTTATGAACTATTAATAAATTGGTTAAGTCCTACACCTATTTGAATAATAAAATTTTAATACCACTCAACNAAAACATATTGATTTTAAANAAAAGAGAACAAAAAAAGTTCCTCATGTAAATCAAGAAAATAAAATTAANTATTTCAAATAGATTTATTAATTTTAGTAAATGTCNGATTATACTACAGCTGTAAAATATGCTATGTTTTTTTTTATGGCACTCATGCTTATTGAATGGATAGCCTCCAAAATTTCNAATAAAAAANTATATCAAATTTCTGATACTATTTCTAGTATTAGCTCTGGAATGACTAATAATATTAAAAGTATTTTAAACCTTTCTATTGTCATAATTAGCTATCACTGGATGTTTGAAAGTTTTGCAATTTTCCAAATTAGTTCATCTTGGTGGGTATATGTCTTAGGATTTTTAGGTATAGATTTTGCTAATTATTGGACTCATAGATGGAATCATGAGTATAATATACTTTGGAATAGACATATTATACACCACAGTAGTGAAGAATATAATTTAGCATGTGCTTTAAGACAAACNATTTCAACTGTATTTCAAATATATTTCTTTTTGTACCTTCCATTAGCAATTATAGGAATACNTCCTAAAGTAATAGCTATACTGCTACCCTTACACTTATTTGCCCAATTTTGGTATCATACCAAACTTATTAATAAAATGGGATTTCTAGAAAAGATTATTGTTACCCCTTCGCACCATAGAGTTCACCATGCAATAAATGACATTTATTTAGATAAAAATTATGCTGCAATATTTATATTTTGGGATTTTTTATTNGGAACATTTCAAGAAGAATTAGAAAAAGAACCCCCTGTTTATGGAATAAAAAAACCAGCTAAAACTTGGAATCCAATTNTTATAAACTTCATGCATCTTTATCANCTTTTTAAAGACGCCATAAGAACTAAAAATTGGAAGGACAAATTTAAAATTTGGTTTATGCCCACTGGCTGGAGGCCAAATGATGTTAAAGAAATTTTTCCTATTGAAATAATTGACAACCCTCATAACTACATAAAATATAGTAATCCTAAAAATAAATTTTTAAATTTTTGGAGTTGTTTTCAACTTCTTATTCACTTGGGAATGCAATTTCATGTTATTTACTTACTAAATTTTTTAGGAGATACTGAATTTGATTTGTTTCGACTTTTTAATGGTTATCAAGTTCTTATCACTTATGGTGTATTTTTTGTTATTTCNGTCTGGTCTTNTACATCCNTAATGGATAGATCATTACATTTTTTGATAGCTGAGACATTTAAAAATATTATTGGATTTAGTTTAATTATTTTCTTTCCTGAAGTTTTAAATATTTTCAAAGGAATTAATATCCCCATTTTAATCCCGACTTTATACTTATCTATTTCTCAAATTATAAGTATGTATTATTTTACAAAATTTTTTAAAGAAAGAAAGGTTTCTTTAAACCTATAATCCACTCTTAGTATTGAATTTGCTATAACAAGGAATCGATCGNTATTTGCTTCTTTTATGTCTTTTAGCACTCATTAAACCTGCAAAAAGTCCTCCTTCAATACTTTCAATGATTAGAGACACCTCATTGGTTCCACCAGAGTAAGCTCCTAGCTCTGAAATCGTGAAGTCTCTACTATAGGACAATGTAAAAGAAAGATTAGATTCATTAAAAACTTTTTGATATCCAAAAATAAAATACAGGGATTCAAATTTATCAAAATCGTCTTCCAAAGANGTCATTTGTTGTCTGTAAAATAGCCCAAGATGTAAAGGATAAATCCAAGCCTCAGCCAAACCNACCTGTAAAGTAGATAAATTACCTTGTTCAATATAAACAGCAGAATGTTTTACACCTCCAGAGATTTTCCCTTTAAAAGGCCATATCATAGAACCATGATAAGTAAACTTCCTATTACTTTTATATGTTTCATTATCTACAAAACTATTAGCCCTTCGTATAAAATCATGAACGGCTAATCCAAATTCTACATCTAAATCAATTGGAAGATGAAATTTTCTACTTTTAGATCCTCTTTTAATGTGATAAGTCAGAACGGTTCCAAGAGCTAAATTGGATGTATTNAANCTNTNACTATTTGGAATAATAAAATTGGTACTGTAGACATTTCCTAAATAAGGATCTAATTCATCACTAAATACCAACCTTGACCAATCAATATTTTTAGAAATATTTTGGTAATGAAATCCAAATTGCCAAGCGAAAGGACTAGGAAAAACATCGAATAACCTATATGCACCTCCAAAATGAAATCTATTAGTTTTTAAAAAACTTTCCCCTTCTGCACCTTGAGAGTATAACATTGATAAAGATGAATTTTGATGGTTTTGCCAAGTATCAAATGAAATAGAGTGTGTATTGAACTGAGTGGGAACTTTCGACCATTGATTTTTACTATTTACAAATAGTCTAAAATTATTATCCATACCTGAAAGTGCGGGATTTAAATATAACGGATTAAAATAAAACTGACTAAATACAGGTTCCTGTGCTTGATATTGAAAAAACACAAATGAAATTATTATAAAATTAATTATTTTTTTTATCATCTTATTACAGTTACAGTTCCGGTTTTTCTAAATATACCTTCGTCTTGATATTCTTTCCCCTCCCAAAAGGTATCGTCTTTGAACAGGGCTTCCACTTTCCAAATATAAACATCAGGTTCCACAGGTACTCCTTTAAATTCTCCATTCCAATAACCCATAGGCTGGCCTTCGTCGTCTAATTCACTACTTTCCCAAATCACATTTCCAAAAAGATCGAAAATTTCAATTTTATAAGTTCTCAAACCTGTTCCCTTAGGTATAAATCTTGCCACTTCCAAATTACTAGATGCAGGATATAATGCATTTGGAATAAATAATGCTTTTCGATACTCTAAAAATATTTCTTGAGTCATACTATCTAAACAACCAGCTGGATTGGAAACTACTAATGTGTAGTAATATGTTCCTTCTGTGGAATAGTTGTAATAATAAGTTGGGGTCTCTTCAATAGATACATCTCCATTTCCAAAATCCCAATTATAGGAATTAGCTCCTAAAGAAGAATTTATAAATTCTAAACTTCCACTTAATGGTTGATCAGGACTTAAAACGTTGTTGATGGTAAAGTCAGCAATTGGAGCTGGTAAAACTTCTAATACACTTGATCCTTGAACTGTATCTGAGCAACCACTTGTAGTATTATAAGCATATAAGGTAATAGTGTATTGGCCTGCATTATCGTAAAGAAACGAAACTGTATCTCCTGTAGCATCCATACCATTTCCTAAGTCCCAAACTAAAGAATCAGCATAAAGAGAAGCAGAATTTAAAATAGCAGTATCTCTCAAACATATGGTGTTATCAAAGTTAAATTGAGCATTAGGAACTTGATTAAAGAAAACATCAAAATAATCGTTTAAGGTGTCATAACAATTATAGCTATTTCCTGAAATTAACTGGACATTATAAATTCCAATAGAATCATAGGTAAATGAAGGATTAGTTGTGGTAGTTGATTGTAAATTACCAAAATTCCATTGAAAACTATTTGCTCCTGTAGATGTATTAGTGTAATCTACTGAAATTGGTAAATAGCAAGGATCTGTAGCTATATATGTGTAACTAGAAACAGGAGACGGGTAAACATTAATAGTTTTAAAAGTGGAATCTTGGCATCCATTCAAGTCTTCTACCAATAAATTAATGGTGTAATTTCCGAAATTTTGAAATTCATGAAAACCGTTAAAAAAGGTCCCAGTATTACCATCATTAAAATCCCAATTGTAAAAGTTAGCGTTCTGGGAGGTGTTATTAAAAATAGCATTGAATGGCTCACAGCCAATTGTGGTATCTAAATTAAAGTCAGCAACTGGGATGGGGCTGACATTGATAAAATTTATTGCAGAATCCGAACATCCTTCTGAATTTGTAGCTAATAAAGAGACTTCATAAATACCATCATTAATAAAAGTAAATATTGGATCAGTCTGAATAGAATTAGCTATGGTATCAAACGTCCATATATAATTAATAGCGCCTGTAGAATTATTTGTAAAACTGTAGTTGGAAGGAAGAACACATAAATCCATTTTATTGTAAGAAAAATTTGCACTAGGTATAGGTGGAATTACTATTGTGGAAATAGAACTATCGAAACATCCAAACTGATTCATTGCAGAAAGAGTAATATTGTAGGTTCCTGAGTTAGGGTAAGAATAATTTAAGTTAGCAGAATTAGTACTAGATCCGTCTCCTAAGTTCCATGAATATACTATTGCTCCAGAAGAATTATTTACCAATGAATAACTTGCTGGAAGAACACAAGTGTCTAATTGAATTGGGTTGAATTGAGCAGAAGGAATGGGGTTTACAGAAACTAGCTGTGTAGCAGTATCTGAACAACCAAATATATTAGTTGATGTTAATTTCACATTGTAGTTTCCNTCCGAATTGAAGGTNTGNAATGGNGAACTTAATGGAGAAAATAAGCCATCTCCAAAATCCCAAATATANTTNGTTGCACCTGAACTGGTATTTTGGAAACTGTAATTTGCTGGAATACTACAGGTATCTAAAGGAATATANGTAAAGGATAAATCCGGAACTGGTAGAACAGTGACATTGGTAACTGCTGTATCAAAACAACCCACAGCATTCATAGAAATTAAACTAATTTGATAAGTGCCATCAGTAGAATAGCTATGGCTTAAATTAGGAAGATTAGAAGAAACACCATCCCCAAAATTCCAAATATAGGCTATAGCGCCAACTGAGTTATTAGCAAAATTATAATTTGCTGGGATAGTACAGGTATCTAATTGATTGGCATCAAAATTAGAAATAGGAACTGGGTTTACGTTAATATTTTCAGACATACTATCAGTACATCCATAAGTATTCGAGGTAACTAGATTTATTGNGAAATTTCCAGATACATTGTAAGAATGGGCAGGAGAAGCTAAATTGGAGGAATTACCATCTCCAAAATCCCAATTGTAAGAAGAGCCGCCAGAAGTTGTATTTTGAAAGTTGTAGTTTACAGGCAATACACAAGTATCTAANTGATGAGCTAAGAAATTAACTTGGGGAACNGGATAAGGATTAACATCAAAATCAAAAGAATCTACACAGCCTGTTAAATCTTCAAATCTTACATTCACACTATAATATCCATCTGTTGAATAAGTGTGAGAAGGATTGGCAAGTGTAGAAGAATTTCCGTCNCCAAAATCCCATAAATAATATCCNANAGAATTGACACTACTTGTAAAATTCACAGGCAAAGGAATACAACCATTTGAAGTATCTGAAAATGCTGTAATTACAGGATATGGTAAGACTACTAAATCAATAGAATCGTATGCAGGACAGTCATTTGTTAGAGAAGTCCCTGTTAGAATAACTCGATAGGTNCCAGAGTCNGTAAATATATGAGTAGGATTAGTTAAAAAAGAATTAGAACCGTCTCCAAAATCCCAATTATTGCTAATTGCTAAATCTGAAGAATTATTAAAATTAAAAGTAGANCCCGCACACAAAGTATCGTCAATTACAGAAAAAGATATATTAGGAGAAGTATTTACTCTTATTGTCTTGTAGGCCGTGTCGTAATTACAAACATTACTTACTGCAAGAGATACTTCATAGGTTCCACTATCTGTAAAAGTATGTGTTGGTGAANAGGAGTTAGAGAAATTACCATCGTCAAAGTCCCAACTTGAAGTAGTACCNCCCACTGAAAATTGCTGAAAATCTATNGTAAAAGGGGCACATCCTACAGTAGTATCTACACTAAAAAANGCAACTAAACTACTTGGTAGTATTGTTACTGTTTCAGANNTAGTATCTGTTCCACATTCATTTGTNACTGCCATAGTNATNGTATANAATAATGTTGAAGGTCCCGGAGAATAATAGTGATCAAANAAAGTATCGTTATTTACTCCAAAAGTTCCATCACCAAAGTCCCAGTAATAAGTGTGCGGGTTCTACTTTTAATTTTAATAATTCTTCAGATTTAGCAATTAG
>NZID01000086.1 GCA_002691605.1 Crocinitomicaceae bacterium | reverse complement strand
TTGAAGAAGATTAATTAAATCATGGATAGAATGTGTAGATGTAATTCCACATACTGAGAAGTTTAATGCTGAATTTTGCATCAAATGTACTTTAAATCCGAATTTTGAAAATATAGCAAAAAGCTCACTTACATGTTCTTCAAAAACATAGGAATAATCTTTGGTAGAAATGGAAATAAGAATTTGATTAGGATGGTAAATTATTGAGGGAATTTTACCGTCATTCATGACGTTTTCATTAACTAAAGTTCCTTTTTTTTTGGGGTTTTTAAAGGGTCTGATATACAGTTTAATATTTTTATTTTGAAGAGGCTTTATTGTTTTAGGGTGAATAACAGATGCGCCTAAATAGGATAGTTCTATGGCTTCTTTATAAGAAATATTTTCTATAATCTCTGTTTTTTTAAACAATTTAGGGTCTGCATTTAATAGCCCATCTACATCCTTCCAAACAACTACATTTGTAACATTTAAACAATGTGCGTAAATTGCTGCTGAAAAATCACTTCCTTCCCTTCCTAATGTAGTAGTTTCCCCTTCATAATTAGCTCCTATAAAGCCCTGTGAAATAAAAAGCAGCTGATTATTTGATAATTTTTCTTGGATTTTTTTTTCAGTCAATTCCCAATTAACCTTACTTTCAACATAAGTACTTTCAGTTTGAATTAATTCTCTGGCATCCATCCATTTATTCTTCAAGCCTTGAATATTTAAATAATGAGAAATAATAACCGTTGACCAGAGTTCTCCANATGAAACAATCTTAGAATAACAAAAATTTGTATTCTTATTTTTGTTTGTCTTTAGAAAACTTACTAATTCATTACATAAACTATTGAAATNATTTAAAAATGATTCATTTTCTGTTAATGATAAATCATCAATTAAAGATAAATGCTTTTCGATGCATAAATTAGAATCTCCTATAGCAGACTCAACATCACCGCTAATATATTTATTATAAATAGCCTCTAAATTATTAGTAGTTTTACCCATTGCTGAAACAACAACTAAAGACAAGTTTTTCTGATTNGAAAAAACTATTTTTCTTAAGTTTTCAATAGNCTTTGCGTTTTTTATAGAGGCTCCACCAAATTTGAAAATAGTACTCAATTACATTTAATTTAAATATATTATTNAAACAAATATATTCTATTCTTTAAATAACTAAGTAAATAATTCGCCATGCTGAGAGGCGTCGAGTCCTCTTTCCTCTTGATCTTCTCTAACCCGTAAAGGCATCATAAAGTTTACGGTTTTATACAAAAGATAACTCATTAAAAGCGTAAATACAGTTACGATGATAATCGCTAAAAGATGATATAAAAATGTTTCTTTATGACCATAAATGAGCCCTACTTCGTTAGCAAAAACAGCCGTTAAAATCATTCCTANAATTCCTCCAACTCCATGTGATGGGAATACATCGAGAGTNTCGTCAATTTTTGTCTTTTTAGTTAATCTAATNGCAATATTACTTACAATAGCAGCGACAAACCCTATAAAAACACTTTGTCCCAAATTTACAAAACCAGCAGCTGGCGTAATTGCTACTAGACCTACAATTGCACCAATACACGCACCAGTAGCTGACATTTTTTTATTGGTAAATCTATCGTAAAATATCCATGTAATCATACAAGTTGCAGATGCTAAATTAGTATTTGCAAATGCTATTGCTGCATCAAAGTTCGCTCCAAGAGCGGAGCCTGAATTAAATCCAAACCAACCAAACCANAACAATCCAGTTCCAAGAATGACAAAAGGAATGTTAGCTGGCTTTTCTTCAATTTTTTTTCTTTTACCCAAAAAGATAGCCCCAGATAAGGCTGCTAGACCCGCTGACATATGAACAACTGTCCCTCCNGCAAAATCTAAAACCCCCCATTTTCTGAAAATTCCTTCTGGGTGCCATGTCATNTGAGCTAGTGGAGAATAAATAAAAATAGTAAACAATAACATAAATAATATATAACTTCTAAACCTAATTCTTTCAGCAAAACTTCCTGATATTATAGCTGGAGTTATAATGGCGAACTTTAATTGAAAAAAAGCAAATAATAAAAATGGGATTGTTGGTCCAAAATCTTTATGNGGTGATAAGGTTACATTTTGAAAATTAAAATAGGTTGTTGGGTCTCCTATGATACCATAATAACTATCCCCAAAAGCAAGACTAAATCCAACCAAAACCCAAACTACACTTATAACACCAAGAGCAACAAAACTTTGAAGCATTGTCGAAATAATATTTTTTATGTTGACCATTCCTCCNTAAAAAAANGCTAAACCAGGTGTCATTAATAAAACAAATGCGCATGAAACAATCATCCAAGCAGTATCTCCACTATCTACAACCNATTCTGTATTTTCCGAAACCTCATANGNGCTGTTNCCAAAAAGAATAATTAAAACTACTATTAATAATACAATAAAATTTAGCTTACTACCCATTTCTTTCACNACTTATTTTTTGGTAATTTGATATCCTCTTTNATTNAGAAATGAAAGGAATTGATNATAGTTACTGGCATTAATTTCTGTNTTNTTGAAAAAANTGAAATAGCTTTCAAAAAGTTGATCAGAAGNTTTNGTATTATTNGATANAGGAGNTACNTAATGAGCATCTTTTGTTTGACGAATTTCATTTAAAGATCTTTTTTTAGGTGNAATCATAATTTAATTTTTTTCGTAAATTCTGAGAAAAGATAGTGTGTTAAAAACACTAAGTCAAGTGTTTTAGGTTTTTTTTTGGATTTCATATTTTGGGTATTACTTCCTTTATTATCTTGTACGCTTTTACATACGCAAAAAAAGTATGTCCATAATGAAAAATGTAACTGTAGGAGAATTTATTGTTGAATCACAAAATAATTTCCCTGGATCTACTGGAGAGTTGTCTAAAATTTTAAGCGCCATTAAGCTAGCTTCAAAAATTTTAAGTCATCAAATAAATAAAGCTGGCTTGGCAAAAGAAATATTAGGTTCAGTTGGGAAAGAAAATACCCAAGGTGAAGATCAGCAAAAATTAGATGTTTTTGCAAATGATACATTCATCAATGCTTTATCTGCAAGGGGAGTAATATGCGGAGTAGCTTCAGAAGAAAATCGCTCTTTTATAGCATTTAACGATAATGTAAATAATGATGCTAAATACGTAGTACTAATAGACCCATTAGACGGCTCTTCCAATATTGATGTAAATGTTTCTGTTGGGACTATTTTCAGTGTTTATAAACGGCAATCTAAAAAAGGACAGCCTGTTGAAATGAAAGATTTCTTACAAAGCGGAAATTGTCAAGTTGCCTCTGGATATATTATTTATGGATCCTCTACTATGCTTGTATATACAACTGGAAGTGGGGTAAATGGTTTCACCTTTGATCCAAGTATAGGGGTTTTCTTTTTATCTCATCCAAATATGAAGATTCCCAAAGAAGGAAAATTATATTCTGTTAATGAGGGAAATTTCGCTGAATTTTGTCCTGCTATTAGGGAGTATATTAAGTTCTGTCAATCTGAAGATCTTTCTACCAATAAAAGAAAATATAACTCTAGATATATTGGTTCATTAGTCGCTGACTTTCAAAGAAATTTAATTAAGGGAGGAATTTATTTATATCCATCCAATTTAAGTCATCCAAATGGAAAATTGAGATTAACCTATGAGTGTGCCCCTTTAGCTTTTATTGCAGAACAAGCTGGTGGCAGGGCTATTTCAAAAGATAAAAGAGTTATGGAGATCCCACCATCTGAATTACATCAAAGAGTTCCATTTTTTGTAGGGTCTAAATATATGATTGATCATTTAGAAGAAATTTTAGCGAGTGAGCGATAATGAAATTAAAAGAAGTATATCTTCTTCCAGTTCTTTTAACAAGATCATAAATTCCTGGGGACACCAATCAGGATTAGCTTTAAAGAATGTAGAAGGATCTTATATTTCTTACTTAAGTTATTGTATTATCCAGAAAAAGAATGGGAATCATTTATTTATACTTCCAGAAAAAGAACAAGCGCTTTATTTTTTTAATGATTTGGAAAATCTTTTTAGTAATGAAAGAGGAATAACCTTACTTTTTTATCCTGCCTCCTACAGAAGGCCTTATCAAATAATGAACTCAGATCCTACAAGTATTCTACAAAGAACCGAAGCGATTGATTCATTAGATAAACACAGAAAAACATTAATCGTAATCACTTATCCAGAAGCGATTATTGAAAAAGTAATAGACAAAAAAAAAATTAAAGAAAATAGTATTTCTATTGCTGTTGGAGAAGAATTGGAATTAGATTTCATCAATGAATTATTAATTGATTTAGATTTTGAAAAGGTAGACTATGTTTATGAGCCTGGTCAGTTTGCCATAAGAGGCGGAATAATAGATGTTTTTTCTTATCATCATGAACTTCCTTATAGAATAGAATTATTTGGAGATGAAATTGATTCTATAAGAGAATTTAACCCTATTAACCAACTTTCTAAAACTACCTTAAATAGAGTCAAAATTATTCCCAATATAAATAATAATCAATTTGCTCAAAATAAAATTTCATTTTTAGAATACCTACCCAAAACCACCACTATTTGGGGTAAAGATTTAGAAGTTGCACAAAAGAAAATAATACAAGGATTTGAAATTTCTAATAAGGTTTATGAAAAAATAAAAAATAAAAATAATGTTCTTCTACCCATTGAAATGTATTTGTCTCCCCATGATTTTTTTACTAAAATTAACAACTATTTTTTGATTGAATGGAATAGGTTGATAGATCAAAATAAAGCATTTAAAATCGATATTAACTCAGAAGTACAGCCTAATTTTAATAAAAATTTTGACCTATTAGTTGCTAATTTAGAAAAGTGGAAAAGACAGGATTATACAATATATATATGTTCAGACCAAGATTCACAGTTAACACGATTAAGATCTATTTTTATAGACTTAGAGAAAGAAAGCCTTTGTAGTTTTATTTCTATCGGCTTGCATCAAGGGTTTATAGATCATAATGAAAAGATAATTGTTTTTACGGATCATCAAATTTTTGAAAGATACCATAGGTTCCAATCTAAAAAAAGTATTTCAAAATCTAAAGAAACCTTTACTCTCAAAGAGATATACGATTTACAAAAGGGTGATTTTGTAGTTCACATAGATTATGGAATCGGTGAATTTTCCGGATTAGAAAAAATAGATGTAAAGGGGAAAGAACAAGAAGCAATTAGATTAATTTATAAAGGAGGGGATATTTTATATGTAAGCATTCACTCTCTACATAGAATAAGTAAGTTTTCTGGCAAGGATGGTACCAAACCAACTCTGAATAAATTAGGATCCCCTGCTTGGTCTTTAGCAAAACAGAAGGCAAAAAAGAAGATTAAAGAAGTAGCTTATGATTTAATCCAGCTTTACGCAAAAAGAAAAGTCCAAAAAGGTTTTGAATTTCAACCAGATACCTATTTGCAAAATGAATTGGAGGCCTCGTTTATTTATCAAGACACCCCAGATCAACTTTCTTCTACTGCTGCAGTAAAGTCTGATATGGAAGACCCTACTCCAATGGATAGGCTAGTTTGTGGTGATGTAGGCTTTGGGAAAACCGAAATTGCTATTAGAGCTGCTTTTAAAGCGGTAGCTGACAATAAACAAGTAGCTATTTTGGTTCCAACTACTGTTTTAGCCTTTCAACATTACAAAACTTTTTCAGAAAGACTTAAAGACTTTCCATGCAATGTAGACTATATAAATAGATTTAAGTCTTCTAAAAGCATAAAAAAGACCTTAGAATATTTGAAAAATGGAAAAATTGATATTTTGATTGGAACCCATAGGCTGATTGGAAAAGACGTAATATTTAAAGATCTAGGGCTATTGATTATAGATGAAGAACAAAAATTTGGTGTAGGAGTAAAAGACCAACTTAAAAATATAAAAGTCAATGTTGATACCCTAACACTTACTGCAACTCCAATTCCTCGGACGCTACAATTTAGTTTAATGAATGCAAGAGACCTTTCCATAATTAATACTCCTCCTCAAAATAGATTCCCAGTGGAAACAATAGTCCAAACATTTTCAGAAAACACCATTAGAGAAGCTATAAGTTATGAGCTAGAAAGAGAAGGACAAGTTTTTTTTATTCATAACAGAGTTCAGAACATTAAAGAAATTGCAGATATGATCGCAAGGGCATGTCCCAATGCAAAAATTGCTATTGGTCATGGTCAAATGGAAGGTAAAAAATTGGAAGCCATTATATTAGATTTTATGGACGGCCTTTACGATGTTCTCGTAGCTACCACTATTATTGAGTCTGGGATTGATATTCCTAATGCCAACACCATCATTATTAACAATGCCAACCATTTTGGATTAAGCGACTTACATCAACTTAGAGGAAGAGTCGGTAGATCTAATAAAAAAGCATTTGCTTATTTATTTACTCCTCCTCCTCAGCATTTGTCATCTGAAGCAAGAAAAAGATTAAATGCAATTGAACTACATTCTGATTTGGGGAGTGGTTTTAATATTGCTATGCGTGATTTAGACATCAGAGGTGCTGGGGATTTATTAGGCGCTAATCAAAGTGGTTTTATCAATGATATTGGTTTTGATACCTATCAAAAAATACTTGACGAAGCAATTCAAGAGTTAAAGGAAAATGAATTCAAAACTGTATTTTCCGAGGAGTTAATAAATAAACCACATGTTAGTGAATGCATTTTAGAAACTGATTTGTCACTAATTATCCCTGATGATTATGTTAATGACATTAACGAAAGACTTACTCTTTATAAAAGAATTGACCAACTTTCCTACCATGAGGCTATAACCAGTTTTACGGAAGAATTGAAAGATCGATTTGGAGAAATTCCTCAGGAAACTAGAGAGTTAATAGAAACCTTAAAACTCAGGGAGTTGGCCAAGAAAATAGGATTTGAAAAGTTAATAATCAAACAAAATAAACTGCTCGGTAAATTTTCAACTACTCATGCTAATTATTATGAATCTGAAGCATTTACAAAAGTTTTAAGATTTATTCAACTTAATAAATATGAAGTGGCTCTTAAAGAAAAAAAGGAAGTTTTATTATTCACTGCGAAAAGTATAAATAATATAAAACAAGCTAATTCTCTACTTTTTGAAATGGCGAATTAAGTCATTATTTCAAATTCATCCATAAATTTAGTTGTAAAATCCCCACTTAGGAATTTTTCGTTCTCTAGTAGTTGCTGATGAAAAGGAATTGTTGTTTTTATTCCTTCAATAATATATTCATCTAGTGCTCTCTTCATCTTTTGAATAGCTTCTTCTCTGGTTTGAGCAACCGTAATTAATTTAGCAATCATTGAATCATAATATGGGGGAATCATATAGTTTGCATATGCATGAGTATCAATTCTTATTCCATGACCACCAGGGGAGTGATAATTAGTAATTCTACCAGGACAAGGAATAAATCCTTTATACGGATCTTCAGCATTTATTCTACATTGGATAGAGTGCATTTCTGGAAAATAATCTTTACCTGATATTTTATGTCCTGAAGCAATTTTGATCTGTTCTTTGATTAAATCATAATTAATTACTTCTTCAGTAATGGTATGTTCTACTTGAACTCTTGTATTCATTTCCATAAAATAGAAATTTCTATACTTATCTACTAAAAATTCAACAGTACCTACTCCCTCATAGTTGACTGCCTTTGCGGCTTTTTTAGCTGCCTCACCCATTTCTTTTCTCAAAGTATTGGTCATAAAAGGTGATGGAGTCTCTTCTACCAGTTTTTGGTGTCTCCTTTGAATAGAGCAATCTCTTTCAGACAAATGACACACTTTTCCAAATTGATCAGCTGCAATTTGAATTTCTATATGTCTTGGCTCTTCAATGAATTTTTCCATATACATACCATCATTACCAAATGCTGCCGCAGCTTCAGTTCTTGCAGATTCCCATCCCTCTTCCAATTCCTTTTCATTCCAACAAAGACGCATTCCTTTACCTCCTCCTCCAGCAGTTGCTTTAAGCATTACAGGAAATTGAATTTTTTTTGCGATACTCTTAGCTTCATTAAAATTTTCTATTAATCCTACTGAGCCTGGAATAGTAGGGACATTTGCGTTTTTCATTGTTTCCTTAGCTGATGCCTTATCCCCCATTGAATCAATTTGATCTGGAAGAGCGCCAATGAATTTAATTTCATGTTCTTGACAAATTCTAGAAAAATTAGAGTTTTCAGATAAAAATCCATATCCTGGATGAATTGCATCTGCATTGGTGATTTCAGCTGCTGCAATTATATTTGGGATTTTTAAGTAGGATTCTGCGCTAGAAGGAGGTCCAACACATACTGCTTCATCAGCGAATTTAACATGTAAACTATCTTTATCGGCAGTAGAATAAACGGCAACTGTTTTGATTCCCATTTCTTTACAGGTTCTAATTACACGAAGTGCAATTTCTCCCCTGTTGGCAACTAAGATTTTTTTAAACATAGTTTAGATTTTCTATTGTTAAGAAGGGTCGACAAGAAAAAGAGGTTGATCAAACTCAACAGGTGTAATGTCGTCGGTAAGAACTTTTATTATTTTTCCTGAAATTTCAGATTCAATTTCATTGAATAATTTCATTGCTTCTATGATACATAGTTTATCGCCTGGTTTTATAACAGTCCCTACTTCTACAAAAGGTGGTTTATCAGGTGACGGGGATCTATAAAAAGTTCCTATCATCTGAGCTTTAACAGTAATAAGGTTTTCTTCCTCTTTTTTCTCAACTGTTTCAGTTTTTTCAGATGGAATAGTAGGCTGTTCAATAGGTGCAGGGGGCGGAGGAATAGTAGCTTGAGGAATCGCTCCAACTGGGCTTATTTGTTGAACTATTTTGGTTTCTTCCTTAAAGTTGGTTTTCTTCTTTGCCATATAATCTGACTTAATGACAATTTTGAAGTCTTTTTTTTCAATTTCTACCTCGTTAACTCCAGCCTTAGCGACGAATTTTATTAAATCTTGGATTTCGTTAATATTCATATGTATAAATTAAATCAATATGTAAATCTAAAATAAAAATAATGTAATCTAGTATAAAGATATTTAATATGCCCATTTTAAATAAACACTTCCCCATGTAAAGCCACCTCCAAATGCAGCAAGAATAATATTGTCTCCTTTTTTTAATTTAGATTCCCATTCCCAAATACATAAAGGAATAGTACCAGATGTAGTATTCCCATACTTTTCAATATTTATCATGACCTTTTCTTTACTTAATCCCATTCTATTGGCAGTTGCATCAATAATTCTAAGATTTGCTTGATGTGGAATAAGCCAGTCTACTTGATCTCCATTTAGATTATTTCTTTCCATAATCTCAGCTGAAACGTCGGCCATATTAGTTACCGCAAATTTAAATACGGATCTCCCCTCTTGATAGACATAAGCGTCTGGGTGTTCTACATTTTCTTTGGTTATTGGGTAAGCTGATCCTCCGTATTTTTGAATCAGTAAATCTCTTCCTGAACCATCGGCTTTTAGAATGGAATCTATTACTCCTAAACCTTCTAAATTAGGCTCTAAAAGAACGCCACCTGCTCCATCGCCAAAGATTATGCAGGTATTTCTGTCTTTGTAGCTTACTATAGAAGACATTACATCACCTCCAATTACTATGATTTTTTTATACTTCTCAGTTTCAATAAACTGTTGTCCCGTAACTAAAGTGTAAATAAATCCGGAGCATGCGGCACTTAAATCAAAACCCCAAGCATTGGTAGCTCCACTTTTATCGCATATAATATTAGAAGTACTTGGAAATCGATGATCAGCTGTAACAGTTCCTACAATGACCATATCAACTTCTAATGGAGAAATGCCTCTTTTTTTGCAAATCTGGATTACTATTTCACTTCCCATATCTGAAAGTGTTTGGCCATTATCTACAATTCTTCTTTCTTTGATACCGGTTCTCGAGACGATCCATTCGTCACTAGTGTCCACCATCTTCTCTAAATCTTGGTTAGATAATATTTTTTGAGGGACAACACTATGAACAGCGGTAATTGCAGCCGAAGGTTTTTTCATTTAAAAGCAGTTTTAATCTTAGAATTAAGTTTAGAATTGATTAGATCTTTACCCAGTAATATCATATTTTTAACAGCGTATTCATTGCTAATTCCATGACCAATTAGAACATTTCCATCTACCCCTAAAACTGGCGTTCCACCATAAATTTCATAATTAAATCTATCAAAATAAGGATCGGAAAAATTTTTCTTTTTAATCAGCGAATAAAAAGATTCTGCTAGTTTAAGAACCACATTTCCAGTAAACCCATCACAAACTATTATATCAGCTTTTTCAGTAAATAAATCTCTCCCTTCAACGTTCCCAATAAAATTAATGTCTTCATTGTCTTCTAAAAGTTGATAAGTAGCTTGGGTAAGAAGATTTCCTTTGCCTTTTTCTTCCCCAATATTTAATAGCCCTACCTTAGGGCTTTGTATATTGTAAACATTTTCTGCGAATAAACTTCCTAAAATTGCAAATTGAAATAATACATCCGGCTTGCAATCAGCATTAACCCCTACATCAAGAATCAATCCCACACCTCCATTTTCTTTTGGCAATACAGAAGTAATTCCTGGACGTATGACGCCTTTTATTGGACCTATAGAAAACATACTTCCAACAAGCATAGCTCCGGAGTTTCCAGAACTAGAGAAAACATCAATTTCATTTTTTTTCAAAGCCTTAAAGCCAACTGAAATGCTGTTATTGGGTTTTTTTCTAATGGCTTTTGTAGCGTGCTCATTCATTAATATGACCTGATCCGAATGAATATATTCGAAAAGGGTAGCATCTATTTTATTTGATGAAAACCATTGGTGAGCCAAATCTTGATTCCCAACCAGTACTATTTTTTCGTTAGAACCTAATTCCTTGTAAGCTAAGAAAGCGCCTAACAAATTAGCATCGGGGGCGTTGTCTCCGCCCATGATATCTATTCCAATTCTCAATGAGAAATATTAAACTATAGCATCTTTTTCCATTACAACTTTACCTTTATAATAAAGTTTTCCTTCTGACCAATGTGCTCTATGATATAAATGAGTTTCACCTGTTGTAGGACATGTTGCAAGCTGTTGGGTAGAAGCTTTGTAGTGAGTTCTCCTTTTATCTCTTCTTGTTTTGGACTGTTTTCTTTTAGGATGTGCCATAACTTTTTTTTATACTATTTTTAGTTGTTTTTTAAATCTTTTAATTTACTCCATCTAAGGTCATAAATGCCTTCTTTATTACTCGGTGAATATTTATTGATTAGTTCTAATTGTTGAATATTACAAAGGTCTTTATTATGTTTGACTTTATTAGGAGTATTTAACACAATATATTCATAAAATAGCTGCGCAATGTTAAATTCATAACTTTCGTAGGGTAAATAAATAACATCGTCATTTATTATTTCATCTACTCCATGTCTAAATTTTAATATATTACTGAATTTTCCAGAAGATTCAATAGTGACGTTATCTAAACATCTGTCACATAATATTTCCAAATATCCACTATAATTAAATTGTAAATCCATTAAAGTGTTTTCCTTTCTAAAATCTATCTGTAGAGTAATGTTACAGAATTCATAACGAGAGTAATTAAAAGCTTCAAAGAACGTTTTGTCTATTTCAAACTCATGAAAATTAGACCCAAATTTAAGACTTGAAAAAGGAATTATAAATTCTTTTAACATTTTCATAGTACTAAATAGCCGACAAATTTAAGTATAATGAACCTAAGAAAAAAACTTTATTGAAAATTGATGAACTTTTCTGGGTTTATTGGGTAACCGTTATGCCAAAGTTCGAAGTGTAAATGAGGTCCTGTAGAGTGCTCTCCACTATTGCCCACAATTGAAACAGGTTCTCCTGCATCAACATAGTCACCAATTTTTTTGAGTACCTCCGAATTGTGTTTATATATAGAAAGTAAATTGTTTTTATGTTGAATGTGAACTACATGGCCATCGGTTGGCGACCAGTTTTGATATACTATTGTGCCTTTTAATATGGCAACAACAGCTTCATTTTTAGGAGCAATTACATCCACGCCAAAATGTCCTGAAGAAATATTCATTTTATTGGTTATCTCTCCGATAATAGGTGGGAATAACAAAAGCTCTGGAAGGACATCTTTAGTCAGTGCTCCGCCAGGTATTACATCAATATCATACTTTTCTCTGTTACTGACTTTTTCTCTAATAGTTTTTTCTGAAGCTGAAAGTTTTTGGTTATTATTTATTTTCTGAGATTTAAATACCTTAAAAACTGTATCTCTATTATTGGGTATTCCACCATTTAGTATTTTTTGAATATTGTTTAAATATTGCTCTTCTTTTGAGGTTTTGTCAATTAGATCACTTAGCTTTTGGTCTAGTTTAATGTTTTTGTCTATTAATTCCTTCTGAAGAGTAGGATTAGGGTATCCTGATATAAATGTTTTAAGTGAGGTGGCAGAAATAAGAAAGAAAAATAAAGTGCCAAAAACAATAATTGAAAACAAAATAATTACTATAATGGAAAATTTTGAGGTTGTGAAATTTCTTTTTTCTTCAAAACTTCCTTCGTCCAAGACAACAATTCTTCTTGTTTCTTGAAGATTATTAATCCAACTTTTAAAACGTGATTTTGAAGGTTGTGAATTGGTCATTCAATTAATTATATCTACAAATATCACAAAAATATAGTTAATCAAAGATTATTAACTTCAAGATTACGAAGTTACCATACAATAAGTTTTAAAGATTGTGGTTAATATTGCATATTTTAAAAGTTAATGAAACTAACAAAAAGTGTTTTTACAGCATTATTAATTATGTTAATTTCTCAATGTTCTACTGAAAAAAATACAGTAATTCACAGAGGCTTTCATAACCTACATGCTAAATACAATGGTTTTTTCAATGCAAATGAACTTATAAAGACATCTTACAATAATTTTTTAGAATCTAGAAAAGAAGATTACAATGAAATTCTTCCTGTTTTTCCATTTACTAGCAATGAAGAAGCTAAAAATTGGTATGCGCCCATGGATACAGCTTATAAAAAATGTGAATTGGTGATTTTCAAGCATAGAATGCCACACAAAAAAAGAGGAAAAAATAGAAACAAAGAGTGGGGTAAATTTATTGACGATAATTGGATGACTATGGGAAAAACAAGGTATTATAAACATGATTTTCCTAGCTCACTAAAAATTTTCCAACATATTGAAAATAAATACTCTTCAGAAAATAATTATTACGAAAGTATTTTTTGGCAAGCTAAAGTATTAATAGAAATGCAAGCATTTGATGAAGCGGAAGAAATACTATTGAATCTACTAGTAAAGTATGAAGAACAGCTAAAAAATTTAAAGAATAAAAGTAAAACTCCCACCAAAGAAAAGATTAAAATGGTATTTGATTATGAATATCGAATGGATTTTTTAGAAGATCAAGAAAAAATAATTTTAGAAAAAACAATAAATAAAATCTATCCTACTTTAGCAGCACTGTATATTAAAAGTAAGAACAACCTAAAGGCTATTGAGTATCTTGAACTAGCACTTGACAAAAAATATAAAAAAAGATTTAAAACAAGGTTGACGTTTATACTGGCTCAACTTTATCATCAAAAAGAGAATTATAAGGCATCTTACTATTATCAAGAAGTTGTAGAAAGTAATCCAGAATATGAAATGGCCTTTCAGGCTAAAATAAACCGAGCCTTATCTTTTAGCAAAGGAGATTCTAAGGCAATCAAAGCTCAATTAATGAAAATGCTTAAGGATGATAAGAACATAGAATATTTTGATCAAATTTATTATGCCTTAGCAGAAATATCATTTAAAGAAAATCAGAAAAATCTGGGAATTGAGCAATTGCAAAAATCAATCAATTTAAGCTTAAATGATCCTCAACAAAAAATTAAATCTATGAGAAGAATGGGAGATTTATTTTACGACGACTCTGAGTATATTAATTCTTTTTTATATTATGACTCTATCCAAAAAATTCCATTAAAAAAATATAGAGACCAGGAATTAATTCTGAAAAGATATCAACTTCTAAAGGACATTTATTTAAATGAACTTAGTGTAAGTAGAAATGATAGTTTGTTAGATCTTTGTTCACTTTCTGAAGAAGAAAGAAACAACAAATTATATGAAATTGTGGAAATGGAAATTTCAAAAAAAAAAGAAGTAGCCAATACTCCTTTACTCGCCAGTAATAGTAAAAAGCTCTCGGCTCCAAATAGTAATAGTGTTATAAATACTTCTTTTTTTATTTGGGATCAAGGATTACTCCAAAGAGGAAAAAATGAATTTGAAAAAAAGTGGGGTAAAATTATCTTTGAGGATAACTGGAGAAGATCTTCCAAGACAAGTCTCTTCTTTGAAGAAAATGAAGAAACTAATTCAACTTACACGAATAATGAATTGTTTGAAGAGCTTTTAAAAAGCCTGCCATGTGAAAACAAAGAATTAAGAAACTCCATGGAAGACTCTGTTCTGTTATCTCTCTATAACCTAGGACTGATTCATCACTATGAAACTCAAGACTTAGTTAAAGCCATTAAAAAATTTAATAGAATTGTAGAAAATTACCAACCCAAAATGGAGGCCATAGCTTCGATCTATGAATTACACAATATTTTTTATACCCTCAATAAAACTGATTTGAGTTTAAAAATGAAGAAGCTATTGTTAGAGAAATATCCTAAAAGTAAATATGCAAAACTACTTTTGGAAGACGGAATATCTAGCGATGTGCAAAATGAACTAACTTTAGAAAAAAACTTTTATAGTCAACTTTATAATAAGTTTCAAACTGAAAACTACAATGAAGTTTTAGCTTCCTGTAATAATAAACTTGCAGATTCAAATAATATTTTAACCTGTCAATATGGGCTTTTGAAAGCTTACACATTAAAAAAATTAAATGATACATCAGCCAACAATCAAGAATTGATTTCTACTCTGAAGTTTGTAGTAGAAAAGTGTTTAGGAACATTTTATGGGGACCAAGCTAATAATGCACTAAGTGCACTAAAAGTAAAAAGTGCTAAAAACTTAATAGCTAAAAAAACTTGGAACTTTAATTATAACCCCGACACTATTCATTATTTTGTAATGATAGCACCAAAAAATCTCAAAATAAATAAAGCAAAAAATAACATTGCAGACTTTAATATGTCTAATTTTTCAGATTTAAAATTAAAAGTTTTTAATACTTTTTTAAATACTTCTGATCAAATGGTTATGGTTAAATTTTTTAAAAATAGTCAAATTGCTCTAGACTATTATGTTTCATTTAAGGTGAATAAAGGAAATGTGAAAAACTATAAAAATGAAGACTTTTTCTTAATTTCTCCTAATAACCTGAAAGAGCTTTATTTAGAAAAAAATCCAAAAAATTATATTGAATTTTTTAATGCATTTTATCAATAATTTGAAATTTCATGTTTTTTGTATCTTTGTCGAATAAATTATGGTATTTAAATCCGATAAGCATATGGCAAATTCTAATAACCAGTCTCCCGAAAGGCTAAACAGAATAGTGGAAGGGACACATATTGAGGGGGATATAAAATCTGATTCTAATATTAGAATTGATGGTTACCTAAAAGGAACAATTTCTCTAAAGGGCAGGTTAGTTCTAGGTCCAACTGGAAAAATTGATGGTGATATTAACTGTAAAAATGCTGACATTGAAGGTAAACTAAATGGGACTATTGAAGTCGACGAATTGTTATCTCTCAAAAGTACTGCTAAATTACAGGGCGAAATTTCTACAAATAAATTGGCCATTGAACCTGGAGCAATTTTTTCTGGAAACTGTAAAATGGGAGCTGTTTTAAAAGATCTTTCCTCGAATGAAGAATCTTTAAATCAAAATAAAGAACCTTTAAAAGATAAAACCGCTTAAATAATTTTATAATAATTATTTAACTATTTTTTACTTTAATAGTTTTAAATTTGTCAACTTAAAAATTAAATTCTTTAATTATGCCTACTAAATTACTTGTACCAACTGACTTTTCGGAAGTTTCACATACGGCTATTCAACATGCTGTTAAATTTGCATCTATTATTAATGCTGAATTGGTTCTACTTCATATAGTAGATTCAAGAGAGGACGTAAGTAAAGCCCATGAAAAGCTAGAACAAGAGACTTCTATCGGTAAGGCCGTTGATTCTTCATGCTCAATTAGTACTGTAGTTAGAATTGGAAATATTTTTGATGATATTGGTGATGTAGCTAGCGAAATTGGAGTTTCATTAATATTTATGGGCACTCATGGAGCTAGTAGATGGCAAAAAATAACTGGAAGTAATGCATTAAAAGTTATTACTAACTCTCCCGTTCCATTTATTATAGTTCAAGAAAAACTAATGCAAGATTCGGGATATGATCATATAGTTGTTCCACTAGATTTAAATATTGAAACCAAACAGAAATTAGAGTTGGTATCTAAAATTGCTCAATATTTTGACTCTCAAGTTCATCTAATTACGTTAGATGAGGAAGATGAATTTGCAAAAAACAAACTTAAAGCCAATCAACTATGGGCAGGTAAATATCTAAGTGAGAAAAACGTCTCTCATTCTTCTCATCTTGTTGAAAAAGGACAAACCTTGTCTGAAGGGATATTGAAATTATCAGTAAAAGTTGATGCAGATTTAATTGCAATAATGAATTTACAGGAAGATTCTATCTTGGGAATATTAGAAAATTCCTTTCAATAAAAATTAGTTGCTAATAGTTTAATGATTCCTGTTTTATGTGTGAATCCGAACGATGTAACCAAGTCTTCCTTTTCATTCTTTATTTAGAATTTACTTATTCATATGCTTTCAGAACAAGAGCAGATTAGAAGAGAAAGTCTTCAAAAAATAATTTCCTATGGAATTAACCCCTACCCTGCCGAAGAATTTAAATTCTCCCATTATTCATCTCAAATTTTAGAAAATTTTATAGACGGGGAGAAAGTTATTATTGCTGGCAGGTTAATGCGAAGAAAAATACAAGGGAAAGCTAGTTTTGGATCTATTCAAGATGCAAAAGGTAAAATACAAATTTATTTAAATCGAGACATAATATGTCCAGATGAAGACAAGTCTATGTATAATGATGTCTTTAAAAAATGGCTCGATCTTGGTGACATATTAGGAATTGAAGGAAAAGTTTTTAAAACAAGGGTTGGAGAAATTTCTGTTAATGTAGAAATGATTCATTTACTAAGTAAGTCTTTAAAACCTTTACCTCAGCCTAAAGTTGATACTGATGGAATTACTCATGATGCTTTTAACGATCCAGAATTAAGATATAGGAGAAGGTATGTAGATCTTATTGTAAACGACTACGTTAAGGAAACTTTTCTTAAGAGATCTAAAGTAATTAATAGTATGAGAAAGTTTCTTTCTAAGAAAGACTATGTTGAAGTGGAAACCCCAATTTTACAAAGTATTCCAGGAGGAGCTGCAGCAAAACCATTTGTAACCCATCACAACGCTTTAGATGTTCCATTATATTTAAGAATTGCCAATGAACTTTATCTAAAAAGACTCATAGTTGGAGGATTTGAGGGAGTCTATGAATTTGCCAAAGATTTTAGAAATGAAGGAATGGATAAGACCCATAATCCTGAGTTTACCCAAATGGAAGTTTATGTAGCATATAAAGATTATCATTGGATGATGAGTTTCACCGAAGAGATGTTAGAATTTATCTGTTTGGAAGTTTTAGGAACGACAGATGTTAAAATTGGAAATAATACAATTAGTTTTAAAAAACCATTTAAAAGAATTTCTATGCTTAATTCTATAAAAGAACATACGGGTATAGATATTTCAAAAATGGGTGTAAAGGAACTTTTTGAGACTTGTAAAAAGCTGAATATAGAAACTAACGACTCTATGGGCAAAGGGAAATTAATTGATGAGATTTTTGGAGAAAAATGTGAATCTAACTACCTCCAGCCAACATTCATTACGGATTATCCCATTGAAATGTCTCCATTGTGTAAAAAACATAGAGATAACGATGAACTTACTGAAAGATTTGAATTAATGGTAAATGGAAAAGAGTTGGCCAATGCCTATTCAGAATTAAATGACCCTATTGATCAAAAGTTGAGGTTTGAAGAGCAAATTAAGTTAGCTGAAAGAGGGGATGATGAAGCGATGCTAATCGATTTAGATTTCATTCGAGCTCTTGAATATGGAATGCCGCCAACATCTGGAATGGGAATAGGAATTGATAGACTTGTAATGTTTCTATGTAATCAATCTTCCATTCAAGAAGTTTTACTTTTCCCTCAAATGAAGCCGGAAAAATGGGATACTGGACCAAATAAAAAAGAATATTTAAAATTAAATATTGCTGAAAGTTGGATTCAACCACTATACGAAATTGGGTACACTTCAGTAAGCATTCTTTTGGAAGCTAAACCAACAGCTGTTCATCAAAAATTAAACAGCTATCGTAAAAAAAATAAGTTAAGTATCCCTCCAATACTACTCGAAGAAGTAGAAGCTTGGTATAAATAAGCGATTTTGTACTATTATTATTGAAGTATAACTACATTTAATATTGTATTTATATTCTACTAGCTTATAATTTTGAAGATTGATCATTTAAAAAATCAAGTTCTAATTGTTTTGGATTTTATAAAACCCAATAAAAAGGGTGGTTGGTATTTTATTTTTTTGGTGAACTTTCTTATTCCTATTTCAATTTTATCACAAAAAAGCGAAAACTTTCTTTTTAATACTTCTGAAATCAATATTCCAACTACCCAAACAAATACACCTCTAAACCTGCCCAAAAATCTTAAGTCTTATAATTCATGTACCAATCTCTTAAACTATTTACTTAAAATAAAAGACGAAAGATTTGATTTTATAGACTCTAGTATACTTGCAAATAAGCTGCCAGTTATATTTGAATATCTACCATTGATTTCTTCAGGCTATCAAATCAACCATGAGGGAGCTTATTCAAAAAAAGGTGTTTGGGGGTTGGCCTATTTAACTGCATTAAGATCAGAACTTGTAGTAAATAATTATGTTGATGAAAGATTTGATATAAAACTAGCTACTAAAGCGTCCATTATTTACTTACAAAATCTTATGAAGCAGTATAAAGATGAGAATTGGGCAATGTTAGCTTTTATTACTTCTCCAAATTATGTCTCTAACATTATTAAAAATAAAGGATCACAAAAATGGGAAGACTGCAAAAAAAATATTAACCCTAGATTTTTAAAAATCATAGAACTAGCTGCATGGTTAGAGAAAAATAAAAAGCAAGAAATCAAAAACTCTATTTTTAAAAAAAATACGGTATCAAAATTAAATTTATACACTTTCAAGGAAAATATCTACTTTGATGCAATTGCGCAGCATAAAAAAATTGACTTTACTAAAATAATTAATTCCAATCCAGTATTAATCAATTCGGTATTGCCTAAAAACTATCCTGTTTATTTAAAAAGGAGTACTGGTAACTATATCATAAAAAAAATAGATGAGATCCTGAACTTTCAAGACTCAATGTTGAATGATCTATACTTGGATAATTTAGTTAGCGGACAAAAAAAACATTTGGTCATACAGGGAGATGTTTTAGGGCAAATAGCCATAGATTATGATGTTAGTATAAGTCAAATTATGTCTTGGAATAATCTGAAAAATACCATCATATATCAAGGACAAAAATTATTGATTTTTTCTAACTCTTCTCCTAATCTAGAAAATCTTTTAAATCATAGGATTAGCAATGAAAAATATTTTTGGCAAATACTAAACAAATATCCTTATTTAAAAATAAAAGATATCTGCAAATATAATTCCTATCAAAACCTAAAACCTAATCAGAAATTAAAAATAATAAAGAAATAAAGCCCTTTTATCCATTACTGTTTTTTAGTGGATTATATCTTCTGATTCTTCTCTTAATTTGGGTGTTTCCATTTGATGGAGTTCAATTAGGAACACTGGAATTAAATTTTATTTCTAAAAAAGATTTCCATAAAGAAACCGAAATCGAGGAAGTAGTTGTTGTCAAACCATCTGTTATTATTATAAATCATGACTCCATTAAAAGAGTGAAAAAGCAGATTCAAGATAGTTTATATAATCTTAAAATTATTGAAGAAAAACGAAAAGAAGATTCTATTTTATATTCTGAAAAAAATATACAATACCCTAGAAATAATCCAATAGTTTTACATTCTTTTTTTAGAAAATTAGAAAATGCCAAAAATAAAAAAGTGAGAATAATGCATTATGGAGATTCACAAATTGAGGGAGATAGAATTTCTGGAAGACTACGAGAGAGACTACAAAGTGAATTTGGCGGAAATGGGCCTGGACTTTTTGCGTTGATTCCAGCAACAAGAAAAATCAGTTTGAATAATAAACCGTCTGAAAATTGGATAAGAAAAACTGGTTTTGGCCCTTACATAGATAAATCTGTTGAACATAAAAAATATGGAGCTATATTCTCTTTTTGTAAAATAGGAAAAGACTCCATCAGTTCAGATTCGAACTTTTTGTATAAGGGTGAAATTGAAATAAAAAAACCTACTAAATCTTATAAGCTTTGTAAAAACTTTAAAACTTTGAAGGTGTATTATAGTTGTTCAGAAAATACTGTATTTAAATTAATTATTCACGACTCTATTTTTTATATAGATACATTAAGAAAAACCAAAGAGATTCAACTTAAACAATTGGATTTTAGCAAGGGGCCAAAAGCTTTGACATTACAGTTTAGTTCTAGCTCTAGTCCCATAATTTATGGAATTTCCTTAGAAGGAGAAGAAGGAGTAGTAGTCGATAATATCCCTTTAAGAGGCGCATCTGGAATTGAGTTTTCAAAAGTAGATTTTGAATCCTTAAGTGAAATGCAAAAAATATTGAATCCAGACTTATTTATTTTAGAATTTGGGGGTAATACTATCCCTTATATAAAAACTAAAGAGCGAGCTGTAAAATATGGAAAGTATTTTAAGAAACAAATTCAAAAATTAAAGAAAATTAATCCTAATACATTGTTTTTAATTATTGGCCCTGCTGATATGGCTATGAAAGAAAAAACAGAATTCATAACTTATCCAATTTTAGAAGAGGTTATTTTGGCCCTAAAAAGCGCTGCTTTTGAGACTAATTCTTGCTTTTGGGATATGTATCTAAATATGGGAGGTAAAAATTCCATTCAAAAATGGGTAAATGAAAAACCCTCTTTAGCTGCTAGGGATTATATTCATTTCACTAACAGAGGAGCACAAAAAATTGCCGATTATTTTATTGAAGATTTTATAAGGGATTATAAATATTATTTAGATCAAAAAAACAATGATTAAATCACAATTTCTATTTTATTTTACCTGCGTATTTGCCTGTTATAACATGTATGGTCAACTCGAAAGCCCTGATTATCTCCAATATCCATTTATTAAAAAAGAGAAGAATAATCTTGAAATTTATGGGCATAAATCATGGAAAATATTTTTTAATAAGTTAGATAATCAATATTCGAAAGGAAACGAAAAAGTCAATATTCTTCATATTGGGGGTTCTCATATTCAGGCCGACATTTGGTCAAATAAAATGCGTACCAACTTCCAGAATGCGTTGCCTTTTAATCAATCTGGAAGGGGTTTTGTATTTCCTTTCAGATTAATCAACTCTAACGGATCTCCCGTTATAAAATCTAGTCATACAGGAAGGTGGAAAGGGTATAGAAATTCTGTTTATTCGCATAATGGCCCATTCGGACTAATGGGTGCTAGAGCCGAGTTATTAGATACCCTTTCTATTATTAATATTTGGCATGAAAATCCGGAAATAGAGTATGATTCGTTTTCTTCTGTTACTCTTTTTTATAAGGATTCTAATAACTTCGAAATCAATATTTTATTAGATTCTAATATTGAAATAAAATCAAAAAAAGGAAAAGAATCTATTACTTTTTCTTTTTCAGAAAATGTCGACTCTTTAGCTATTCAAATTAAAAAAATCGGCGTTAATTCTGGACATTTTTCATTTTTTGGTCTTTATTTAGATAACGATATTAATGGTATCACCTATCATTCAATTGGGGTTAATGGTGCGAGCGTAAAAAGTTATTTAAGGTGTGAAAACCTGGTTTCTGAGTTAAGCTGGGTTAAGCCTGATTTAGTTATTTTTTCTATTGGAATAAACGATGCTTATGAAGAAGATTTTTCAAAAGATTTATTTTACCAAAATTATGACACCCTTATTGATAAAATAAAATCTGTAAACCCCAATGTAGCTATTTTACTTACCACTAATAATGATAGTTATTATAAGGTTAAGTACCCTAATGAAAGAGCTTTAGAAGTACAACAACAAATGAAAAAATTGGCTGAAAATAAAAATCTTGCAGTATGGGACATGTTTGATATAATGGGGGGATTAAATTCCATAAAAGAGTGGGAAAAAAACCAATTAGCCAAAAAAGATTTAATTCATTTAAGTTATGATGGCTACAATTTAATTGGCGATCTTTTATTTGATGCATTAATCAAGTCTTACATAAAGTATAAGAAGAACCGTGGGTGATTTTTCAATAAATAAGTTTTTTAATTGGGGTTTTGATGCCTTTTTGAACACATCTGAACATCCTATGATATTTACAGAGTACACTTTTTGGATTTTCTTTCTCTTGGTGCTTAGTGGATATAGCTTAATTTATAATAAAATAAGATTACGAAGTATCTTCTTACTTTTAGTTAGTTTGTACTTCTATTTTAAAACAAGTGGATTTTTCTTTTCCATATTATTGTTTTCTACCGTACTAGATTTCTTTTTAGGAAAAGCTATATATAATTCAAAAAAAGAGTTAAATGCTAAGGTTCTTCTCGGATTCAGTATTGCTTCTAATTTACTTATTTTAATATATTTTAAATACGCATACTTCTTCGCGGATTCGTTTAACTCCATTATTGGATCTAATTGGCAACCAATTAATCATTTTGCATTATTAACTAATCAGGCTACAGGATCTAGTTTTAGAGTAGATCAAATATTATTACCAGTTGGTATTTCTTTCTATACATTTCAAACTATGTCTTACTCTATTGATATTTTCAGAAAGAAATTAACCCCGGTAAATAATATTTTCGACTTTGGTTTTTATGTTTCTTTTTTTCCTCAGCTTGTTGCAGGTCCGATAGTAAGAGCATCTGAATTTATTCCTCAAATTCAAAAACCCTACAGTGTAAGTAAAAAAGATTTTGGAACGGCTTTATTCTGGATTTTAAACGGGCTTTTAAAAAAATTTCTTTTAGCAGATTATATAGCGGTAAACTTTGTTGATAGAGTATTTGATAATCCTGGAATGTTTTCAGGGTTTGAAAATTTAATGGCCCTATACGGATATTCTCTTCAAGTTTATGCAGATTTTTCCGGCTACACAGATATTGCAATTGGGATAGCATTAATTTTAGGTTTTCGTCTTCCTAAAAACTTTAACTCACCATACAAAGCTGATAATTGTGGTGAGTTCTGGAAAAGGTGGCATATTTCGTTGTCTTCTTGGCTTAAGGACTATTTATACATCCCTATGGGAGGTAACCGAGGAGGGTCCATATTTAGTTATGTTACTTTATCTTTAATTGTACTATTTGTATATTTAATAAGTGGTTCACTTGCACTGTTATTTGGCTTGCTTTCTGTGATATTTTTAACATTACTTTTTGGTGAGCTTTTCCCTAAATTTAACAAATGGTACCTAACTAATATTAATATTATGCTTACTATGCTAATTGGCGGCCTTTGGCATGGTGCCAGTTGGAATTTTGTCCTTTGGGGTGGATTAAATGGATTGGGAATTGTAATTTATAAACTATGGAAAAAAATTAGTCCTTGGAAAGATAAATTTACTTGGCTCAGTAAGATTTGGGGAATCATTATCACTTTTAATTTTGTGACATTTACAAGGATTTGGTTTAGAACCGGTTCAATAAATTCTTGGGATCAAATGGATGAATCTCATAACATTATTTCAGAATGGTTTACTGCAAATGAGATTCTTAATCAATTGTTTTTTAACTTTCAATGGAATTTAGCTTTTGAAGTATTGAGTGTTTACAAAAATGTATTTATAGTTATTGGAATTGGATTTTTAATCCATTTTATTCCTGAAAAATGGAAAAAACGGTATAGAGAAGCTTTTGCTACTTCTTCAGTAGTAATTCAGCTGCTGATTGGTTTTATGGCTGTTTTTTTTATGTATCAAATAGCCTCTACTAGTCTTCAACCATTTATTTATTTTCAATTTTAAAAGTTATGCCAGCAATTAAAAATGCATTATTAAGGTATAGAATAATTGACAGAGCAATAAGAAATGAATACTCTCCATTTCCAAGTAAAAGAGTTCTCAGACAATTATGTGAAGAAGAGATTTTTGGAAGTTCTCAAGGTGATCATATTTGTGATTCTACTATAGAAAAAGATTTATTTGCCATGCGGATTGAGCATGATGCGCCCATCACTTACAGCAAAAGAGAAAGAGGGTATTATTATTCAGACAGTAGCTTTTCAATGGACGATGTTCCTTTAACTGAAAAAGATATTGACGCTATTAAAGCTGCATCGACCATTCTTCACCAATTTAAACACACCAGTTTATTTGGTCAATATGAATATGCAATACAAAAAATTTTGGATCGAGCTATCACATCTGATAGACCTTCTTTAGTGAAAGAAGACGAAGTAATACAATTTGAATCTTTACCAACAATAAGAGGAAATGAAAATTTAGAACTTTTTTTAAACGCTATTAAAAACAAAAAAGTAGTTCAATTTAATTACTTTAACTATTCTAAAAATAATAAGTCTGTAAGGAGAATACACCCATACCTTTTAAAAGAATATAGAAATAGATGGTATTTAATCGGGAAAAGTGAGTTAAAAGAAAAAGTCATCACGTTTGGACTAGATAGAATATTTGATCCTATCGAACTAGACCAAAGTTTTACTGTAGAAACTGGATTTTCACCAGATCATTTCTTTAAGCATTCCATTGGCATTACTGTTTTTAATGAACTTCCAGACGAAATTATTATAGAAACAAGTGCAATTTTATCTAAATACCTGGCTTCTCAACCTCTTCATCATTCTCAAAAAATAATTGAAATTAAACAAGACGGTGGTCATATTTTTTCATTTCACCTTTTAATAACTTACGAACTAAAAATGTTATTACTTGGATTTGGTAAAGACTGTAAAATTATCCGTCCTGATAATTTAAAAAATCAAGTGATGAAAGAATTAAAAGACCTTTTATCCAGTTACGAAAATGAATGAGCTCACTCATGCTAATAGCGCTTATTTACGGCACCATGCAAAAAATCCAATTCATTGGAAATTCTGGTCAGATGCAATTCTTGAGCTAGCAGTAAAAGAAAATAAACTCATTATTTTAAGTATTGGTTATTCGGCCTGCCATTGGTGTCATGTTATGGAGAAAGAAACTTTCAGAAATGAATTGATTGCCAATTTCATGAATCAAAACTTTATTTGCATTAAAATAGATAGAGAGGAACATCCCGATGTAGATCATATTTATATGGACTTTATTTTAAATACAAAAGGAAATGGAGGTTGGCCGCTTAATTGTATTTTACTTCCAGACACCAGGCCTGTTTTCGCTGGAACCTATTATAAAGCTGATGATTGGCTGAATTTAATCTCCAGATTTTATACTTTTTTTAAAGAAACTCCTGATAAACTAATTGCGTATTCTAAAAACTATATAGAGCATCTTAATGAGGAAGAAAAATTTATAGAAAGCAGTTCTTTTAAACACAGTTCTTGTTTCAATGAATGGGAAAGTTTTTTAGATCTAGATTACGGGGGAATAAAATCAAGGCAGAAATTTCCAATGCCTAATTTTTTGGTATATATGATCTATTTACCTAAAACAAAAAAATGGGATGTGTTTTTAGACCTAACCTTGAAAAATATTACTCAAAAAGGGATTTATGATCCTTTAGATGGCGGGTTTTTTAGATATTGTATCGACGAGAAGTGGAATATTCCCCACTTTGAAAAAATGCTTTACGACAATGCTCAGCTGATTAGTGTTTTATCAAATTTTGATTTGATTAATAAGAAAAGAAAATACATTTTAATAGTTGATCAAACTATTCATTTTTGGTTGTCAATTAAGAGTAAGAATGCTTTTTTTCCGTCCTCAATAGATGCAGATAACGAAGATGGAGAAGGGGGATATTATTGGTTTAAAAAAGACGAAATCTCTAAGATTTTATCCAAAAAAGAACTTGAATACGCAGCCAAAAAGTATAATATGAATGATCCAAATCTTCAACAAAATAAATGGCATATTCATAATGATCCTCATATAAATATTGAGCAGGAAGAGACTGTAGCAACAAAATTAAAGAAAATTAGATCTAATAAGTCCTTTCCAGAAATTGACCAAAAAGCAATTTGTAGTTGGAATTGTATGATGGTAACTGGGCTAATTGATGCTGGAATAGCCTATAAAAATATTCAGTGGCTAAAATTAGCAGAAGAAACCTTACAATTGATTTTTGACCATTTTACTATTAAAAACCAATGCAATAGGTTGGTGTACAATAAAAAAATGATCAATGGTACTTTGGAGGATTATTCTTGGTTAATAGCTGCAGCTATTAGTATAAGTAGTATTAAAAACTCTGTTTATTGGTTGAGTAAAAGCCTTGATTGGATGGAAATTGCAATTGAAAAATTTTGGAATAAAAAGAAAGGGTTATTTACCTACTCCGTTAATAAATCGCTTTATAAACAAACTTTTGAAGTCGAAGACCAAGTAATTCCTTCTAGTAATTCTTTAATGGCAAATAATTTACATGAATTATTTCAAATTACAAGACAAGAAAACTATCTGGATAAAATGAATACAATGATAATGAGGGTAGCTAATAAAGCGAATAAGTGGTTACCTAATTTCACAAATTGGATGCTATTGAAACAAAAATTAAATTCTAAAAAAATTCAATATTTGGTTATGGGCCTAAAAATGAATGAAATTTTAGCGCTTCACCATCAAAAAAATAATTTAGCATCAATTTATATTTTAGAGAAAGGTTCTGATATTTTAATTTTTAAAGAAAAATACAAGGAAAAGGTAAAAAATATTTTTATTTGCAATGAAAATTCTTGCATTTCAGAAATTGATAATGTTAAAGATGCATTAAGAGTAAAAATATGATTAGAATTATTTGTTTGTTAATTTGTTTTTCAGGATTGAATTTGTCAGCACAAATGTTGAATAATGAAAAAGGAAATCTATTTTCTGAAACTCCGTTTTTTAATGAAAAATACATTCGTTCTATTAATTTAAAATCTATTACGGGGACTATCTCTTCCAAAAAAGAATTAGGCTCCATAAAAAGTTCAGGAATTAAAGAGTCTTATATATTTGATAAAAAAGGACATCTAGTAACCCATTATTTAACTACTAAATTCAAAAATAAATACGATACTATTTTTACATTTTATGAGTATATAAGAGGCAATAATACTGTTGTTAGAGTAAGTGACTCTTATGGATTTTATTCTTACTCTAAAGCTTATGATTCTTTAGATAGAATCATTTCTAAAACTTTTTCTAGAGAGAAAAATGCTTCTAATAGTAAAATTCATTTTAAGTTAGAAGAAAAATACATCATTTTTGAAGAAGCTTATCAATATCAAATCCGGGACTCGGTAAATATAATAACTACCTTAAATAGCAATGGGAGACCGTACCAAATTCAAAAAAAAATTTATAACCAGTTAGGTTATTTAGAAAACTCCCAAACCAGATTTTTAATTTCTAATAAAAATAATAAACAAACTTATCAGTATAATGATAAGGGATTCTTAAAATCCATAAAATATTTTAAAGAGCAAAACCCTATTCCAGTAAAGGAAATTAAATACGATTACGACGAATGGGGTAATGTAACCTTTATGGATGAGTATAAGGATAATGAAAGAGTTGTACATAAAGAATTACTTTACCATCCTTCTACTCTTATATTAAAAACAATTTTATCTCAAGACTTGGTTTCCAACTTAATAACTATAACAAAATTTAAACCTGAATTTTATAATTAGTAAAATGAAAAAAATTTATTGTCTATTGCTATTTACAATTACATTATGGTCTTGCGAACAAAAGCATCCTATGGCAGAAAAATTATGTGATTGCTATACCCAACTACACAGAGCTCAAGAAAAAGAAGAACAGCTTTTTTGGACAGACTCATGTAATGTTTTGTATATTGAAATATTGAAATATTTAGAAAATAAAGAGTCCGAACAATTAAAATTTCAAAAAGCTTATAATCGTTGTCAGTAGTAGATGGATAAAATTTACAACTATATTAATGGAGATTTTTTAACAGCTCATGAAGGCAACTGGCTCAATAATTACAATCCAGCATTAGGCGCAATTTATGGATATATACCAGATTCTGATTCAAAAGATGTTGCCTTAGCTGAAAAGGCAGCTTCTAATGCTTTTTCTCTTTGGTCAAATACTTCTATAAAAAAACGAAGTGATGTATTACTTAAGATTGCATCACTTATCACTGAAAGATTGGATGAACTAGCACTAGCTGAGAGTGTAGATAATGGAAAGCCTTTGGCTTTAGCAAAGAAGGTAGATATTCCAAGAGCCGCTGCTAATATGTCTTTTTTTGCTACTGCTATTTTACATGAAAATTCAGATTCACATCAAATGAATCAAATCGCTATAAATTATACTTTGAGAAAACCTATTGGTGTTGTAGGATGCATTTCGCCATGGAATTTACCTCTTTATTTATTTACTTGGAAAATTGCACCAGCATTGGCAACAGGAAACACAGTAGTTGCGAAGCCTTCAGAAATTACTCCTATGACTGCTTATTTATTCTCCAAAATTTGTCATGATGCCGGATTACCAAAAGGTGTTTTAAATATTGTTCATGGTCTTGGGCCAAAAGTAGGTGGCGCTATAACAAAGCATCCAAATATTAAGGCCATTTCTTTCACAGGTGGCACAGCAACGGGTAAAAAAATTGCTTCGATTGCTGCTCCAATGTTTAAAAAGCTAAGTTTAGAATTAGGCGGTAAGAATCCTAATATCCTATTTGCTGATTGTGATCTAGAAAAAGCGGTTTCTAGCGCTGTTCTTAGCTCTTTTTCTAACCAAGGGCAAATATGTTTATGTGGCTCAAGAATTTTAATTGAGAAAAAAATATACCATGCTTTTAAAAAGAAGTTTTTAGAAAAGGTTAGCCGACTCACTATTGGCGACCCGTTAAATGAAAACACAAAAGTAGGAGCTTTAGTTTCCAAAAGTCATATGAACAAAGTGCTTGATCATATTAGAATTGCCAAAGAAGAAGGGGGTACTTTACTTAGCGGAGGATCGCAATATTTTCCAGAAGGAAGATGCAAAGAAGGGTATTTTATACGTCCTACTGTTTTTGAAGGATTACCCTATAATTGTGCTACCAACCAAGAAGAAATCTTTGGTCCAGTGGTAACTCTAACTCCATTTAATAACGAAGAGGAATTAATACAATATGCTAATAGTACGAAATATGGTTTATCTGCAACTATATGGACGACAAATATAGGTAAAGCTAATAGGATTTCAAATAACTTACAGGCCGGTATTATTTGGGTAAATTGTTGGCTAGTTAGAGACCTAAGAACTCCTTTTGGAGGTGTAAAAGAATCTGGAGTTGGTAGAGAAGGGGGAACGTATGCACTAAATTTTTTCACCGAAACTACCAATGTTTGTATAAGTTATGACTAATTTCGTTTTCAAATAAATATTATTATGGATTCTTCACCTATTAGCTCTAAAAAAGCACCTAAGCCTGTTGGATTATATCCCCATGCACGAAAAGTGGGAAATTTGTTATTTCTCTCTGGGGTTGGGCCTAGAAAAGCACAATCAGATATTCATGATTCATTTGTCCCCAAATTGGAATTAGACCATAATGGTAATTTTAAAAACTTTGATTTTGAAGCACAATGTCATAGTGTTTTTCAAAACGTTAAAACTATTTTAGAAGATAGTGGCTCTTCTTGGGAAAATCTTGTAGATATTACCGTGTTTTTAGTAGATATGAAAAGAGATTTCCATACCTTCAATAAAATTTATGCAACATATTTTAAGGACAATCAACCTTGTCGAACTACTGTAGCTATTGACTCTTTACCCACGCCAATAGCTATAGAGCTTAAATGTATAGCAACAATATAACAAAACCATAAAATCAAAAAATGAGAAGATTAGTAAAAGAATTTACTGCACAACTTACAGAAGCTTTAGAAATTGGAATTAATACCAATTTAAATGCTCCTAAAAATAAGATAAATAATGTTGTTATAACAGGATTGGGCGGTTCTGGAATTGGAGGTAAAATTGCCACCCAATTAGTTGCTGATCAGATGCAAATACCTGCAATAATTAATAATGATTACAGGTTACCGTTATTTGTGAATGAGAATACATTGGTGATTGTTTCCAGTTTTTCAGGAAACACAGAAGAAACTTTAGAAGCGCTACAGTGTGCCCAAAAAGCCAAAGCTGAAATAGCGTGCATAACTTCAGGAGGGAAATTAGCTCAAATTGCAAAAGATCATAAATATAATTTATTGGTATTACCTAAAGCATTTTCACCGAGAGCCATGCTTACTTACTCTGTTATACAACAATTATTTTTATTTCATCATTATGGTTTTATTAACAACCAATTTATAAATGATACAAAAGCAACTGTTGCGCTTCTCAATGCTGAGGAAAATAACATCATTTCTACAGCAAAGAAGACAGCTAAATCCTTATTTGAAAAAACTACTGTAGCGTATTCAGAAGCCTCTATAGAGGGAGTGATTACTAGGTTCAGACAGCAAATTAACGAGAATTCAAAGTCTTTAGGCTGGGAACACGTATTTCCAGAAATGAATCATAACGAATTAGTCGGCTGGGCAGGAGGAAAAGAAGAATATGCTGTTATAATTTTCAGATCATCCTTTGAGCATCCTAGGTCTAGTGTTAGAATTGATATTTCTAAAGATATTTTTAAAAAATATACTTCTACTGTTCTTGAATTTAAAGCAAAGGGAGACACTTTTCTTGCCCAATCGTTTTACCATATATTATTGGGTGACTGGATTTCTGTTTATTTAGCAGAACTCAATGAGGTAGACGATGTAGAAGTAAAAGTAATTGATTTCTTAAAAGCAGAATTAGCTAAAATATGAACCTGCCTAAGGTTCATTTTATGGATTTAGGGCTTATTGAGTACCAAAAATGTTGGGACTTTCAAACAAAATTATTTAACAAAGCTGTTCACCAAAAAATATACAATAGAAAAAACCCTGATAAAAAAGAAAGCACTAAAAACCATTTAATTTTTTGTGAACATCCTCATGTATATACTTTAGGAAAAAGTGGAAATAAGAAAAATTTATTGATTAGCAAGCAGGAACAAGATTCCAAAAAAATTACTTTTTTTAAAACCAATAGGGGCGGAGATATTACTTATCATGGTCCTGGACAGTTAGTTGTATATCCTATTTTGGATTTAGACTATTTTTTTTCAGATATACATAAATATCTTAGATTTTTAGAAGAAACTGTTATTAGGACTTTGTCTGATTTCGGTTTATTAGGTAAAAGAATTGATGGATTAACGGGAGTTTGGATAACTAATAAGGGAATACCTAGAAAAATATGTGCAATAGGTGTAAAGAGTAGCCGCTGGGTAACCATGCACGGTATAGGATTTAACATTAATTCCGATTTGAGTTACTTCAACTCCATTATTCCATGTGGTATTGAAGATAAAGCCGTTACTTCTTTGAAAGAAGAGATACAAAAAGAGGTAAATATGGAAGATGTTAAAGACTATTTTAAAAATAATTTTATCAATATCTTTAATATAGAATTATTGGAAAATTAATTTCTATTGTATTATGCTTAAAAATCTAAATTACAGTAAGATTCTCTTTTTTGACATAGAAACTGTCCCGATAAAATATGATTTTAAGGATTTAGATGAACGGGGTCAACATCTGTGGAATAAAAAGACAAGGTTTATTCAAGAAAGAGAAAATTTAAATGCAGAAGAAGTGTATGAAAAAGCGGGTATTTATGCAGAATTTGGTAAAGTAGTTTGCATCTCTTTAGGCTTTATTTTACAAAAAGATGGAGAAACTCAAATTCGTTTAAAAAGTATTGCTAATGAAGATGAACAGGCTTTGTTACAAGAATTCATCGACTTATTAAATAGCTATTATACTGCTCCAGACTTTTTGTTTTGTGCTCATAATGGAAAGGAATTTGATATTCCTTTTTTATGTAGAAGGATTCTGATAAATGGCAAAAAAATCCCTAATATTTTAAATGTTTCTGGAAAAAAACCGTGGGAAATTAAGCATTTAGATACTATGGAGCTTTGGAAATTTGGCGATTTTAAAAATTATACTTCTTTAGATTTACTTTCCTATGTATTTAATATTCCTACTCCTAAGAATGATATGGATGGTAGTAAAGTTGCTAAAGTCTTTTATGAAGATAAAGATTTAGATAGAATTATTCACTACTGTGAAAAAGATGTCGTAGCTACTATTCAGCTTTTTAGAAAATATCAAGGAGAATCCATAATCAATGAAGAATTTATACATATAGCCTAATTCAAATTAGTATTGAAATTAATGTTACTTAACTATATACATAGCTGACTGGTGTGAAGGCGAAGCGTCTTACATTGAGAAAGGTAATTTTTGGAGCATAAAAATTTATTTAGATAATAAAGTCATTTCTTTAGCTGTAATAGACGAACATGGAATACCATACTAAAAGTTTTTTAATATTTCCAAAAGAATTGGCCAATAACATGCTAGATTAAATTTTAGCTGATTTTGACACTTTAATTTCAAGACAAAAACCTTTTCAATAAATGTTTTTTATAAATTGTACGTTCTATGAATAAAGCTATTTATTACCTAAGTTTTTTAATTATTGTTTTAATTTTTAAAACTACTTCTTTTTTATCTCAAACTCCTCATCATAAATGTGGGCAACATATAGTATTAAAAGAGTTATTAAAAAACAATGATTTTAAAACTTATTATGATCAAGAACAAAGATCCTTTTCTTCAAGCAATCAAATTTCTTCCCTCAAAAGTGGCGTAGTCTATAAAATCCCAGTAGTTTTTCACATTGTGCATAATAATGGGATTGAAAAAATAGATAGAAGCCAAGTACTTGACGCATTGGAAAAATTAAATATAGACTTAAGAGCTCTTAGGCCAGATACATCTACGGTAGATTCTTTATTTCAACCCCTTATTGCAGATATTGAAGTTGAGTTTGTTTTGGCTACTAAAGCTCCTGACGGAACTTGTTTTAGTGGGATCACCATGACAGAGACCCCCTTCTCCTACAACAACGGAGATATAAATGGCTCTGATCAGGTGGACGCAGTAATGATGTACAATGATGTATATCAAGGAAATTGGCCTGGTGACCAATACTTAAACGTCTTTGTTTGTGGTGCTGTTGGAACTGGCATTGCCGGATATACATATTACCCATCTGGCTTTTTTGGTAATGCGATGAATAACGGAATTTGGTTAAGACATGATTATTGCGGTAGTATTGGAACTGCTAATCCGTCTGCAAGTAAAACTTTTGTTCATGAAGTGGGACATTGGTTAAACCTTCCTCATACTTGGGGAAGTACCAACGAACCTGGACTGGCATCTAACTGTACTACAGATGATGGAGTTACTGATACTCCTAATACGATAGGCTCACAATGGTGTAATTATAATGAAACTACCTGCGGCTCAGTTGCTAATATTGAAAATCACATGGAGTATACCCCATGTAGAAAAATGTTTACTTTAGGTCAGAAGGCAAGAATGAGAACAGCTTTAAATTCAAGTACAGGTGGAAGATCTAACCTGATTACCCCGGCTAATCATTTTGCTACTGGAATTGATACTATTGCTCCATTTTGTAAGGCTGACTTTTTTGCTAACAGATATATTACATGTTCTGGTGACAGTTTATATTTTCAAGATTATTCTTATCATAACCCCATAGCTTGGGATTGGTATTTTGAAGGAGCTAATCCGGACTCATCTAATTTAGATAACACCTATGCATTTTATCCAAATCAGGGAGTTTTTGATGTTTCATTGACTGCTTCTGGAGATAGTACTACTTTTTTAACTGAAGTTAAAAATGATGCCATTATTGTGATGGATTACAACGGAGCACCACTGCCGTTTTATGAAGGCTTTGAAAATATCAATTTTACATCTCCAGAATGGATTTCAAATGTTGGTAATTGGAGTATAACTGATGAAGCTGCCTATAATGGAAATTATTGTTTAAAGTTAGAAAACGATGGAGTGGATGAAGGAACAAAACATATTTTAGAAAGCAAAACTTTTGATCTTTCTGACACCACTAAAGCTTTTTTTAATTTTAGATATGCATTTGCAAGAAAAAACACATCAAATAATGATTATTTAAAAGTATTGGCTTCCAACGATTGCGGTAAAACTTGGTCTGTGAGAAAAGTTATTCAATATAGCCAATTAATTACAGCCCCTGATCAAATTAACTTTCTCCCATCCTTTAGCGAGTGGAAAGAAGCTTCTATAAGTAGTATTATTGGTCCATTTTGTGTACAAAACTTCAGATTTAAATTTGAATTTGAGTCAGGTGGAGGAAACAACCTTTATATTGATAATATCAATATTTCTTACGAAAATACTACTTCTATAAATTCATCTTTTTACAATGAAGTATCTATTTATCCTAATCCAGTAAAAGATCAGCTTACGATAAACGCAACTAACTATTTTTCACAAATTCACGTATTAGATATAATGGGGAAAACTGTTTTAACAAAGAATTTATTAGCTACTAAAAAATTAGTATTAAACACCGGCTCACTTGAAAATGGCTACTATTTTATTCAAATTATTCAAGGAAATAAACTGCGGTCCTATCCATTTATGAAAATTAATTAACTAGTGTAAAATCAATCTGTCTTTTGTAAATATCTGCTTTTTTAACTATTACATTGATTTCTTGTCCTAGCTTATAGCTTTTTCTTGTGTTGTGGCCCAATATTAATTTAAGTTCATTATCATAGAAATATTGATCGTCTTTAATGCTATTTAAGGGAATCATTCCCTCACACTTATTATTGTCTAATTCTACAAAAATTCCCCAGTCTGTAAGACCTGAAATCACTCCACTAAATTGAGTTCCAATTTTTTCTCTTAAAAATAATACTTGCATATATTTAATAGAAGCTCTTTCAGCATCAACTGCTTGCTTTTCCATCTTAGAAATATGGTTGCATGTATGCTCCAATTGTTCTTTAGAGTGATAAGACTTTTCATTAATAGCATTCCATAATTTTCTGTGAACTATCAAATCTGCATACCTTCTTATTGGTGAAGTGAAATGGGTATAATATTGAAATGCCAATCCATAGTGGCCTATATTATCTGAACTATAGACTGCTTTTGACATCGATCGAATAATCATTGGAGCAATTAAATGAAGCTCTTTATTTACCTTTGCTTTTTTCATTACTTCATTTAAAGAAAAAGAAATTGGTTTATTCTTTATTCTTACCCAATCGTATCCCATAGCCTGAAGGTAAATTTTTAAATCACTTAACTTTTCTTCGTTAGGATCTTCGTGAATTCTATAAATAAATGGGCTAATCATTTTGTTTTTTTGAGGCTTACCCATCTTAATAGCCACATGTTTATTTGCCAGTAGCATAAATTCCTCTATAAGCTGGTGTGCTTCTTTAGAAACTTTTATAAATGTTCCTACAGGGAAACCTTCCTCATTTAATTGGAATCTAACTTCACTACTTTCGATATTTAATGCTCCGTTGTTTAATCTTTTTCTGCGTAGAGTTTTAGCAATAGTATTAAGTGTGTTTATTTCTTTTGAAAATTTATGTTCCTTCCCTTCAATTATTTCTTGGGCCTGTTCATAGGTAAATCTGTGGTTAGAGTGGATTACTGTTTTACCAAACCAAGTATCTTTAATTTCTCCTTTTATATCCAATTTAAAAACTACTGAAAAAGTCAATTTATCTTCATTCGGCCTAAGAGAACATAGTTCATTACTTAATTTTTCAGGGAGCATAGGAATTACTCTATCCACTAAGTAAACACTGTTTCCTCTTTCAAAAGCTTCCTTATCAATCACCGACTTTTCTTTTACAAAATGCCCCACATCTGCAATGTGTACTCCAATTTCAAAGATATCCTTGTCAATTATTTGAAAACTTATTGCATCATCAAAATCTTTAGCATCGATTGGGTCAATAGTAAAGGTGGTAATGTCTCTAAAGTCTCTTCTTTTTAATGCTTCTTTATTGTAATTAGGAGTGTATATAGAATCCAATTCTTTCATAACTGGAGCTAAAAATTTAGTCGGAAATCCAAATTCTGAGAGTATAGAATTCATTTCTACGTTTAGTTCCCCGGGGGGTCCAATTATTTCAATTACTGCTGCATGTGGGCTTTTAACGTTCTTAGGCCATGAGAGAAACTTTACTTTTACTTTTTGACCATTTTTAGCTCCATTTAAGTGTTTTTTTTCTATAAAAAAATGGGTTTTAACTGTCTTATCATCTGGGATAAAAAAACAATAGTTCTTGGATAATTCTAAAATTCCTATATACTCTTTTTTAACTCTTTCTAATATTTTGATAATTCTGCCCTCTTCTTTTCCTTTATAGTTAGTGGTCTTAACAAGAACCTTATCTCTATTAAGGGCATTTTTTAAGTTGGTAGGATGAATGTAAACATCCTTTTCTAATTTGGGAGAAATAAAATAGGCTCCACCTTTGCTAACTGTTTGAATATGTCCCTCGTACTCAAAATTGGCACTTTTTGTTTGAAATTTTCCTCTGGTATGCTCGTCCAATATTTTATTTTTAGCTAATTGAGCTAAAAGAGTTACGATTCTTTTGCGAATAAAGGGATCTTTAATTCCCAAAACTGCTGCTATCTGTTTGTAATTGTAGGTATGATCCGGGTGCTTTCTTAGTACTGCTAAAATTCGCTCAGAGAGTTCACGATCTTTCATAAAGTTTTATAAATACATCCAGTACTATGGATTGTTCTCCTGCGATTCTAATATTTTTATTTTTTCTAGAATGTCATTCGCTTCTTTTGTTTTCTTATCGCTTGCTGATCTGTCTGTGTGAGATAATTTATAGGCTTCTTCTGTCAATAACTGGTATTTCTTTAGTAAAGTGTCTTTTTCTGATTTTTTTTTGAATAGCCCAAACATAGAATTAATTTAATAAACGCTTAAAACTACTTTTAAATAAAGACTATACCAAAGATTTATTGGAAAAGTAAAGTTTATCTTTCATTGATTAAACATAATCTCATTATTGGAAAAAAATTAAAGGAAAAAAAGCTCAAAATTTCTAACTTAGATATTCCTAAAAAAATTCATGATTAAAAAAATTGAACATATTGGAATAGCGGTTAAAGACATTCATAGTTCACTTAAAATGTTTGACCAACTATTGGATTCAAGATCCTATAAAAATGAGGAAGTTCCTTCGGAAGGAGTCAAAACTCATTTTTATCAATTAGGAGAAACAAAAATTGAATTATTAGAAGCCATTAATGAGAATAGTCCAATAAGAAAGTTTTTGTCTAAATATGGACAAAGAATGCATCATTTAGCATTGCATGTAGACGACATTCACAAAGAACTTGGAAGATTGAAAACTTTAGGTTTTGAAACCATTGGCGATGTTAAAAAAGGGGCTGATAAGAAATTAATATGCTTTCTCCATCCAAAAACTACGAATGGGGTTTTAATTGAATTATGCCAGGAAGAAGTTGAATAATTGTCATTTCTTTTTTAAGAAGAATTGCATTAATGCCCACTTTTCTTGCACCCTTAACGTGCTGAATAGTATCATCAATAAATAAGGTTTCATGGGCATTTAAATGGTGATCCTGTATTACTTTAAGGAAGCATTCAGCATCCGGTTTTCTCATCCCCATTTCCGAAGAATAATATATTTGGTCAAAACAATCTTGAAAATCTTTTAATTTATTAGTATTACTCAAATCTTCTTCAAATTTTTTAATGTGAATCTCATTAGTATTACTCAATAAATAAATTTTGAAATTTTTTTTTAGCTGTTTAATAAATTCTAGCCTCTCTAAAGGTATTTCTAAAAGCATTGCGTTCCATGCATTAATGAAATCAATTTCTTTTATATCTAATTTTACCAACTGCTTTATTGAAAAAATAAATTTTTCAGCAGAAATTTTACCCTTTTCAAAATCATCAAAAATTTGTGATTGTTTTTTTTGACTGTATAATTTTTCAAAATTGAAGAGCCCTAGTTTACTAAACTCTTTAATTGTGTTGGAATAGTCAAGATTTAAGATTACTCCTCCTAAATCAAAAATTATATTTTTAATCTTAGTCATACTTTCATTTAATGAAAACAAAGTATTAAAATTGCGTCGAATTTAGACATATTAACCAAATTTTCTACACCAAGTTATTTTGAAAAACTTTTTTACCACATCAATCATTTTTTTACTATTTGTTAGTTTCAGGGCTCAAAATAGTTTTAGTTTAGACACGTTAGTAGTTCAAACTACTCGAATACCGCTAAAAGTTAATGAGACGGGGAGAAGTATTAACATTCTTACAAAAGAGCAAATTCAAGAGTTGCCAGCCACTACTTTTTATGAATTATTACAAACTATTTCAGGAATAGAGATTCAATCTCGTGGTGGATTTGGTGTTCAAGGGGATATAGTCATGAGAGGATCAACTTTTTCACAAGTTTTAGTTTTAATTGACGGAATGAGAATTAATGACCCTCTAACTGGGCATTTCAACTGCTATGTTCCAGTTTCGAATATGGAAATTGAAAGAATTGAAATACTTAAAGGAGCAGGTGCTTCTATGTATGGTCCAGATGCTGTTGGCGGAGTAATTAATATAATCACTAAGGGTTTTGATTCTTTAAAAAATGGAACTTCCTCCTCAGGAACCATAAACTATGGTGCAAATAAATTAATAAACTCAACAGCTGGTATTTTTCATAAGTCAAATAAATTTTACTTTGGATTAGGCTTGTCATTAAATCAATCTATTGGTGATAGTGTCCCACCTATTTCGGTGGACTCTTCTACAACTTTAGAGGGATACAGAAATTATTTTGACATTAAAAATATCAGTCTTTCTGGAGGATATAAATTAAATGATTTATGGGAAATAAAGTTTAGGTCTTCTATCCTTTCTAGCGATTTTAACGCAAGATATTTTTATACAACTAATACTTTTGATAAATCAACTGAAATCACATCTAACTGGTTTAACCGAGTCCAATTCCAAAGAAAAACAAATTTAGGTTCAACACTAGATATAAATGCAAGTTACAAACGAAGTAATGATGAATTTATATTTAGTCCTGATTTCCCGTCTACTAATTCCCATACCATGGATTTCATAAATTTTACCATAAATAGTTCAAGAGAAATTAAAAACAAGATCAAATTAAAATCTGGCCTTCAAGGGGATTTTAGAAAAATAGAAAGTAATGATAGGGGGAATCACAGTGACTATCATTTTGGTGGATATTTAATGGGCGTTTATAAGTCAAATAATATGGTTTTCACAGCCATAGCTAGAGAAGATTATGATCAAAACTATGGGTTTGAATTTTGTCCTCAACTTAGTGCTTCTTATAGTGCGAATAATATAGTCCTGAGAGCATCTGCGGGGAAAAGTATTAGGGCAGCAGATTATACAGAAAGATATGTATCCAATAATGTAGTTGAGTTAACACCTGAAAGAAGCCTTGGTAATCCAAATTTAATTGCTGAAAAAGGCTGGTCAGAAGAAATTGGAATTAACTACTACCTATTTAAAAATATTTTATTTAAAGCAACCGTCTTTAGTAGGCAGTCTAAAAACATAATAGATTATATATTAACAAATGAGAGTGATATTGGCAATGTGAGCAATATTGGTAGTTTATACTCAGGAGCAGATTATTTTTTCGCAAAAAACATCAAGGATGTTTATGTAAATGGGCTTGAATTTGAACTAAATACTAAATTTATTATATCAGAAAACAAGACTTTAGGTTGGCAAATGGGATATACCTTTACAGATATTAGTAATGATAATCTTGGAATTTATTTGTCAAGTTTTGCTAAGCATCTTATCAACTCCCAAATTATTTTAAAATATAATTCTTTAAAATTCTCTATTTCTGGCTTGTACAAAGAAAGAAATCAGCAGCTTGCAGAATCCATTTCCTCTATCTTAGAAAGTAATTATGCATTATTAAATGGTAGAATAGGTTACAAAATAAAAAGTGGAGTTTACTTCAATATTCAAATACTCAATATAACCAATACTGATTATCAAAATATACTTGGTGCAAAAATGCCTGGTAGGTGGCTAATGGGTGGGGTACTTTGGGAGATTAGATAAATTAAAAATTTTGATTTTGATTATTTTTGTTAAAAGCCCTTGAAGTAATTTTCTTATTTTTTAAGACAAGTTTATTAGTTATGAGATAGCCCATTATACTTGAAATGCATAATAACCAAAATAGTACGACAATATTCATTTAGTTTTTTTTTTTTTAAAAATATTTAAAATTTAATTTTTGTTTAATTTTGTTTAATAATTGTTAAACAAAACTAGAGTTATACTCCACAAAAAAAATTTATTTATTGTTTATATTATTACTAGTAATTAGATTTTTTTTTAAAAATTTGCTATCAAACTTACTTTAAAAACCCTGGATATATTTTTTACACCCACTAGTGGTATTCATCTTCTTCCACCAGTTCGTTTTGTGTTTGAGTTGATACTTTTTCAAACTAATTCTAATCTTCATTAAACATATATTTTGTAAGACCGTCATTTCATTCTCCTACATATTTATCTCCATTAACATGAGTACAAGTTCCTTGTCCGTTTTTGCAGTTTCCTTTAATACATTTTTGACCAAAACACAATACATCAATAAAAATAATATCTACTTCATTTTATAAGTTTTAAATCATTAAAGTAAGAAAAAGCTGGAAATAAAGTTTTTCAAATAACATCTCACAATCTCGCTATCTCGCACTTAGTACTTTCTCAAATTTTATTATACATTTGACAACCAATTTTATAAATTTGGAATTCAAAAAGTTGCAAATAATTAGCATACTTGGTGAGGTTATGGTGAGATTGTCATTTTTGCAACTCATTGATAAACGCGCTAAACTTGTTCTTTTTAAGCAAGTTAGGGCCCATAGCTCAGTTGGTTAGAGCACCTGACTCATAATCAGGGGGTCGAAGGTTCGAGCCCTTCTGGGCCCACTCATTATCAGGGAGTTACGATACTAAAAATCAGACTCCCTTGATATGACTCAATATTCACTCAACATCTAGCTATTTTTTTAGCCTTTTATTATCTTCACAGTTCACTAAAATTTATAACTATGAAAGTTACTATTGATATTAGTATGTATCCAATTAAAGATGAGTATATCAAACCCATTGACGGCTTTATTAAAATTTATAACTATGAAAGTTACTAATATCAATAGTAACTTTCATAGTTATAAATTTTAGTGAACTGT
>NZID01000085.1 GCA_002691605.1 Crocinitomicaceae bacterium | reverse complement strand
TAGATTTTAATTTCTCTACATATTCCGCTTTAATGATTTGTTGTCTTCTTACAATAGACTTTTTAGTATATTCTTTTCTTTCTCTGAGTTCTTTAAGAACTCCCGTTCTTTCAAATTTCTTTTTATACTTCTTTAAGGCTCTTTCTATAGACTCCCCTTCTTTTACTGGTATTTGTAGCATCTTTAACTTTTAAGGTTGGCAAATGTATACAATAAAAATAAATCTTCAAAAGAAAATTAATTATTTAATAATGATCTGGAAATAACTAATTTTTGAATTTCAGAAGTTCCTTCGCCTATGGTGCTTAATTTTGAATCTCTGTAAAATTTCTCAACAGGATATTCTTTAACATAACCATAGCCTCCAAATATTTGAACAGCATCATTAGCAACAGAAACTGCTACTTCAGATGCCTTATATTTAGCTATTGAAGAGTAGTAATTGGATTTTTTTAAGTTTTTAATATAATGAGCAGCTTGATATAAAAGAAGTCTTGAAGCTTCAATTTCAGTAGCCATATCGGCTAACTTAAACGAAACTCCTTGGAATTTACTAATTGATTTACCAAATTGTTCTCTTTCTTTAGAATAATTAATTGCCGCATGCATAGCTCCTTCTGCCATACCTAAAGCCATAGCTCCAATAGAAATTCTTCCTCCGTCTAAAATTTTCATAGATTGTATAAATCCTTCCCCTATTTTTCCAATAATATTTTCTTTGTGAACCCTACAATTATCAAAAATCACTTCTGCAGTCTCTGAGGCGCGCATTCCTAATTTATCTTCTTTTTTTCCCGCTTTTAGCCCTTTAGTTCCTCTTTCAACTGCAAATGCTGTCATTCCATGAGAATCTAATAATTCTCCAGTTCTGACAATTACAACAACCAAATCACTTGAAATTCCATGGGTAATAAAATTTTTTGAACCGTTAATAATCCAATAGTCTCCATCATTATCCGCAATACATTTCATTCTCATAGCATCAGATCCAGTATTAGGCTCAGTCAATCCCCAAGCACCCAACCATTGGCCTGTTGCCAATTTTGGAAGCCATTTTTTTTTCTGAACTTCATTAGCAAATTTTAAAATATGATTAACACATAAAGAATTATGAGCAGCAAAGGACAAACCTATAGCTCCACATACTTTTGAAATCTCTTCAATAATTAAAATATATTCTTCATATCCTAGCGCTGCTCCACCATATTCTTCTGGAACTAGAATTCCCATCAAACCTAATTCTCCTCCTTTTTTAAATAATTCAGACGGAAAAACTTGTTCCTCATCCCATTTTTGAAAATAGGGTGTAATTTCTTTTTTAGTGAAATCTAACACCATCTGTTGAATCATTCGTTGTTGTTCAGAATAATCAAAATTCATTATTTTTTAATTTAAAATTTATTAATTAGATAGTTATTTAAAAAGTTTATCATTAATATTTTACTATACTATTTATATTGCTACTATATTTATNTAATGAAGGTCTNGCATTTAAAAATGCTAACTCAATCAAAAAACTAAAACCTACAACTTCCGCTCCTTGACCCTTAATCAATTGTGCTGCAGCCATAGCGGTTCCACCTGTAGCCAATAAATCATCATGGATAAGGACTTTATCTCCAGGTCCTACATCATTCAAATTCATTTCAATAGTTGCTTTACCATATTCTAAATCATAATCAATGGCAGTAGTTTTATAAGGGAGCTTGCCTTTTTTTCTAATTAAAATAAAAGAAATATGATTCTCAATACTTAATGGAATCCCAAATAGAAAGCCCCTACTTTCTATTCCGGCAATATGTGTTACATCATCCTCAACAGTTTTAGATAATTCCTTTACAATTTCAAAACACAGATTAGCATTTTTTAATATGGGTGTAATATCTTTAAAAACAATTCCTTTTCTAGGGAAATCAATTANATCCCTAACATTATTTTTGATCTCTTTAATTATATTCAAACCAAGAATTATTTTATGGTTAGGTAAGGTACGATTTTAAAGTAAATTTCTTGATCTATTATATGAATTTTTAAGAGCTCATCTAAAGAATTGTATAGCCCATGTTGATTTCTATAATTGATAATTGAATTAGCAATATTCCATTTTATATATGGGTGACGATTTAAATCCNTGATACTACATAAATTAATATTTATTTGTTTTAAACTAGAGTCTTTTATGATNAAAAAATATTTTATTGATTCAAATAGAGAATCATTGATACTATAAACTTCTTTAAGTTGATTAACACTTTTAAATCCCCCAAGNAAATTTCTATACTTTAAAATCTGGACAGCTCTTTTAGATCCAATTCCTTTAATCTTTTTGAACGAGGTAGTATCTGAAACATTAATTGCTACCTCAAACGCTTGAGGAGTGGTTTTAGGAAAGTTTTTTTTATACTTTTTCTTAGAGATGATCATCTTAAGNAATTTAGAATTAATAGTTACCGTATCNCTAGAATATACTTTCCCTGTCTTTAAATTTTTTAAAATTCGAATATTTTTTCGATTTGGTTTAATNTAATATTGAAATCTATTTTTTATCTTTTGATAATATACTGTATCAAATATTTTATTTAATCCAAAATCAGGTTCTTTAGTACTTGCTAAAATTAAAAATGATTTTAAATTTTGATTAATTTTATTAACTATAGGNAACTGGACGATGGTGTCTAACATTTTTTTATTTTCTTCACTAAAAGCATAGCATCTAAAAAGCTCATTTTTAGAATTAAATTTTTTTATACTTGACTTATAGTTCTCAATTATTAGTATTTGTTTTTCAGAAAAGCCTAAAGATTNCCAATCATGTTTGCTCCAATGATTGGGATTTTTTTTAATGGGAAGACGAATGGTTTTGTTGGCATTTTTGGATGGGAAAACGGGCAAGTCCTCTANAAATTTAATGGGCTCTAATTGTTGTTCCGATTGATTTTTTATAATTAAATACGTGAAATATCCAATTATTAATACTAGTAAAAAAATGATTCCTCTTCTTTGTGATGGTGCATAAAAGAATTCATCTTTCATTACTAAAATCAAGAAATATTATTGTGATTTATTTATAGCCTCTAAATACCTATTTAATTGTTTTTTAACTACAGGAAACAAAAAATATAGTCCAATCATATTAGGAAATACCATGGCAAAAATCATGGCATCTGAAAAGGCCCAAATAGAGTTCATACTTGCTGCTGCACCAATTATTACAAATAGTAAAAAAAGAAGCTTGTAAGTTAAATCTGCAGCTTTTCCTCTGCCAAAAAGAAATTTCCAAGACTGAAGACCGTAGTAAGACCACGATATCATTGTGGAAACTGCAAATAATACTACTGCAATGGTAAGAAATACATCAGAATATGGAATATACTCAGCAAAAGCTATAGATGTGATTCCAGCACCTTCATAAGAAACACCATCAATTAAAACAACTCCGTTGGAACCTCCATATTCGAAAGCNCCTGTAAAATTAAATATTATAATNACNAGAGCTGTCATNGTACAAATTACTACCGTATCTATAAAGGGTTCTAATAATGCTACTAATCCTTCAGANGCTGAATATTTAGTTTTTACTGCTGAATGNGCAATAGAGGCCGATCCTGCACCAGCTTCGTTAGAAAAAGCCGCTCTTTTAAACCCCACTAGCAAAACTCCAATAATACCACCTACTCCAATTGATTTAGGATCAAAAGCCTGAGAAATAATTAAGCTAAAAGCATCATCAACAAGGCTGNAATTGATGACAATAATATATACACATGCAAGTAGATACAAAACCGCCATGAAAGGAACAATTTTTTCNGTTACAGANGCAATTCTTTTAATNCCTCCTATTATTATTATTCCGACTAAAAATGCTAAAATTATTCCAATAAAAGCGCCGGCACTAGTACTTTCTAAACCCAGTAAATCTTTTATTACTATTGTTGCTTGGTTAGATTGAGCAGCATTTCCTCCACCAAAAGAACCACCAATACAAAATATAGCAAATAAAATTGCTGTGATTCTACCCAAGACTTTAAATCCCTTTTCCTTGAGCCCTTTACTTAAATAGTACATTGGTCCNCCGTAAACTNTNCCATCTTTTCCAATATCTCTAAATTGAACACCAAGAGTACACTCAACAAATTTTGTGGACATTCCTAAAAGACCACAAACAATCATCCAAAAAGTAGCCCCTGGACCACCCAATGCAATAGCTAAGGCAACTCCTGCAATATTACCATTGCCAACAGTTCCTGAGACAGCAGTTGCNAGAGCTTGAAAATGAGTNACTTCNCCTTCTCTACTTTCATCNGAAATAGTACCTTTAACATCTCCATCAATAGANAGTTTTTCATCTCCAGANGAAGGTTTATCTAAANAATCGTATTTACCCCTAACTACATTTATTGCTTTTGTGAAGTACTTTATATTTGGGAACCCAAAATAAAGCGTAAAAAAAAGTGCACTTAAAACTAATAAAACAATTACAAAAGGGGCCCCGCTAAAAACCTCAAAAAATACAATTCCTGAAACCAAGTCAGAAAATGGTTGGAAAGCTTTATCAATTCTTTGGTCTAATCCTAATGGTGTACCACTACTCGAATTAGCTAAAAATAATGAAGGAATAAAAGTAAAATATAGTAATGTGATTTTAGATCTCATATTTTTTTATTTGTTTNTCCATAATTGCAATTCCTTCTAAAAAATCTACTGGTTGATACCCAAGTTGATTTTTAGCTTTTTNAATTACAAAGCCTGTAACCAATGGTCTCTTGGCAGCCTGATTTAAAGATTCAGAACTAATTGGATTAATTAAAGACTTGTCTAATTTATAAAAATCCGCGACTAAATGAACTAATTGTAATATACTGTAGGTTTTAGGTCCTGACAAATGAAAAATCCCTTGAGCACCTTGATCGATGATTTTAACACAACCTTTAGCTAAATCTTCTGCTAAAGTAGGTGATCTATACTGATCCNTTATAACATTTATTTTATTTCCCTTTTCCATTTCTCCTTTAGCCCAGAGTACTAAATTAGAACGNCTCATGTTATCAGTAATTCCATAAACAATAATGGTCCTTGCNATACTCCATTTTGTCATTATTTTTTGAATTAATTTTTCAGATGCTAATTTAGACTCCGCATAATAATGTAAAGGGTTTGGTTTATCATCTTCAATGTAGGGACCAGCTGTTCCGTCAAATATAAAATCAGTACTAATTTGTAATAGATGTCCCTTAATATCTTGTATTGCTTTAGCCAAGTACTCCACCGCACTAACATTAATTTTCCAACAATCNAATTGATTGATCTCACAAGCATCAACATTAGTCATTGCAGCACAATTAACAACCGAATCTGGCTTATGACTNNAAATNATATTTTCTACTGCATTTTTATCTGTTAAATCTANTTCAANATATTGGTAACCAGATTTCTTAACAAGTCTATTAGGACCCCTTGATGAAGCAATTAGTTCAATGTCTTTTCTTTGGATTAAATTATAAACCATTTTTTGGCCTAAAAGACCATTAGAGCCGGTGACTAAAACTTTTTTTTTTCGCATTGAATATTGAATAAATATTATTTAAAATCCCAAACCGATTTTCTTTTTTTTCGCCATTTCAATTTATCTATATTTTCTAAAAAATAGGCTAATGGAAAATATATTAATAGCGGGCTTCCAAGTGTAAGGAAACTAGAATAAATAAAAAATTTTCTAATTAAGGCTGGATTTATTCCGAAAATACTTCCCAACCATTCACAAACCCCAAATGCTTTTTTTTCGAAAAAAATATAAATGTTATTTATTAAATGAAAATTCACGAAATAAATTTACAAATATTTAGCCATTTTTCTCTGAATCTTTACTGCCTCTTCTCTTGCTTTTAAAGCAAATTTTTTGTCATTACCAGCATAAATAATTCCTCTTGAATAATTGATTAATAAACCTACATCTCTATTTATTCCATTTTTAATTACTTCATCTAAATCTCCCCCTTGAGCACCAATACCAGGTATCAAAAGAAAATGGTCAGGGATGATTTTTCTGATGTATTTGAGTTCTTGGGCTTTAGTTGCACCAATTACAAACATAGTATTATCTGTATTTCCCCATTTACTAGATCTTTCTATAACTTCATGATAAAGTTGAGTGCCATTTTTAAGCACTAAATTTTGAAAAGATTTAGAGCCTATATTACTTGTTAGTCCCAATATAATACTCCATTTATTAGAATATTTTAAAAATGGTCTAATGGAGTCTTCTCCCATATAAGGTGAGACAGTAAGAGCGTCAAAATTATAGGTAGAAAAAAAAGTTTCAGCATATTTTTTTGCAGTATTTCCAATATCTGCTCTTTTTGCATCTGCTATGGTTAAAATATTTTTGGGAATATAATTCAAGGTCTTCTTTAAAATATCCCAACCTTTTGATCCCATAGTTTCATAAAAAGCTATGTTAGGTTTATATGCTACACATAAATCTTGAGTTGCATCTATTATTCTTTTATTAAACTCATAAATAGGATCGTCATAAGTCAACAAAAATGATGGAATTTTTGAAAGATCACTGTCTAATCCTATGCATAAGAAAGATTTCTTTTTTCTAATTTGTTCAATAATATCTTCTTTATTCATGAATCTAACTGACTTTCGTTAAGTTTTTCAGCATTTTCAGCCATAATTAAAGCATCGATCATTTCTTGAATGTCTCCATTCATAAAGTTAGGTAAATTATAAATCGTTTTATTGATTCTATGATCCGTAATTCTACCCTGAGGATAATTATAGGTTCTTACTTTAGCCGATCTATCACCTGTAGAGACTAAAGATTTTCGTTTATCTGCACGTTCTTTATCTAATCTTTCAGCCTCTGCTTGATATAATCTGGATCTTAATACTTGTAGTGCTTTTTCATAATTTTTATGTTGGGAACGCCCATCTTGGCATTCTACAACAGTTAAGGTGGGTAAGTGAGTCAATCTGACTGCTGATTCTGTTTTATTTACATGTTGTCCACCTGCTCCTGAAGCTCTGAAGGTATCTTTTTTAACATCTGTTAGGTTGAGCTCAAAATCTACTTCCTCAGCCTCGGGAAGTACAGCAACCGTAATGGCAGAAGTGTGAACTCTTCCTTGTGATTCAGTTTCAGGAACCCTTTGTACCCTATGAACACCCGATTCAAATTTTAATTTACCGTATACTTCTTCACCCGAAATACTCAAAGAAATTTCTCTAAAACCTTTTGTTCCTCCTTCATTTGAATTCAAAACCTCATATGACCAAGACTTTTCTTTAAAATACATAGCAAACATTCGAAAAATATCTTCTACAAATATACATGCTTCATCCCCACCAGTTCCTGCTCTAATCTCCATTATAACATTTTTATTGTCATCAGGATCTTTTGGGATAAGTAACCATTTAATTTTTTCATCCAAATCCAACTTTGTTTTTTGAAAATCCTCTAACTCTTCTCGAGCCATTTCCTTAAACTCTAAATCTTTTTCTGTTTGAATAATTAGTTTGGCATTATCAATATTATTAAGAACATCCTTATAAGAATGATACACTTTAACTATTTCACTTAATTCTTTATATTCTCTATTTAAACTCACATATCTTTTCATATCTGAAATGATATCTGGATCAACCATTTGTTTAGCTATTTCATCATATTTGTATGAAATCTGCTCTAATTTATTTAACAAACTTTGATCACTCATAAATAAATTCTCCCACATTAGAAGAAATAGTAAGTTTTTTTGAATAAGCAAATTCTACTCTTCCAATTTGCTTAGCCTCTAAGTTAAATTCTTTACAAATTTCAATTATCGAATCCAGGTGTTTAGGGTCTATATATATTTCCATTCTATGACCCATGTTAAAGACTTTATACATTTCTTCCCAAGAAGTTTTGGATTCATTTTGAATTAGATTAAATAAAGGAGGGATATCAAACATGTTGTCTTTTACTATATGATTTTGATTTATGAAATGTAAGATTTTTGTTTGAGCTCCACCACTACAATGAACCATACCGTGAATATCTTTATTATGTTTTTTCAAAATTTGAACCATAACTGGGGCATAAGTCCTAGTTGGGGATAAAACTAATTTTCCAGCATCTAATGAAACTCCTTTAACTTTACTAGTTAAAGATTGGCTTCCAGAATATATTAACGATGAAGAAATATTATTATCATATGACTCAGGATATTTATCTGCAATATATTTTTTAAAAACATCGTGCCTTGCAGATGTTAGTCCATTACTTCCCATACCACCGTTATAAGACTTTTCATAAGTAGTTTGGCCATAAGAAGCTAACCCTATTATAACATCCCCAGGTTGGATATTTTTATTGGAAATTACATCTGTTCTTTTCATTCTTGATACTACTGTAGAGTCCACAATAATGGTCCTAACCAAATCTCCTACATCTGCAGTTTCACCTCCTGTTGAATACACATTTAATCCGTAGGACCTTAAATCTTCTAAAATTTCTTCCGTTCCCTGAATTATAGCAGCAATAACTTCTCCAGGAATTTTATTTTTATTTCTTCCAATAGTTGAGGACACTAAAATATTATCGGTTGCCCCTACACACAATAAATCGTCTATATTCATGATAAGTGCATCTTGAGCAATTCCCTTCCAAACTGAAAGGTCGCCTGTTTCTTTCCAATAAGAATAAGCTAAAGAAGATTTTGTTCCTGCTCCGTCTGCATGCATGACAATACAATGGTCATCACTTTTAGAGAGATAATCAGGAACTATTTTACAAAAAGCTTTAGGAAAAAGACCCTTATCGATATTTTTGATTGCACTGTGAACCTCTTCTTTTCCTGAACTTACACCACGTTGGGCATATCTAGACTCATCTTTCATGAAATTATATGCCTCAAAGGGCTTTGAATTAATTAATTGCTAATTATCTTTTGGAATATAATCAAAATTTAAAACAATAAATTGCGTTCTTCTATTTTTCTGATGTGCAGCCTCTTGTTCTTCTTTTGTAGACAATTTTGAAATAGATTCACATTCTAACCCTTCTAGTTTTGGAACTTCTTCTCCATAACCTACTGCTTTCATTCTCTCTGAAGGTATACCCTTGGAAATTAAATAATTTACACAGGATTCTGCTCTTCTCTGAGAAAGTTTTTGATTATAATCGTCTCCTCCTCTGCAATCTGTGTGAGCTTGTAGCTCAATAACTATTGTAGGATTATCAATAAGGGTGTTGTAAAGAAAATCTAACGAATCTTTAGAATTCAATTCTTCAGTTACTAAAAGTTCTGCTTTATCTAAAGCATATTGAACTTCTGGAAAATCAATAGGTTTGGCACCTACAGGTTGGACCTGGAATGGATCGTAAAATGTCTTATTATCTTCTAAATTAAAGGTAGAAAATTTAGACTTCCTCACTAAGAAACTGTCTTTTTGACATTCCACTTCATATATTAAATCATGTTCAATGTACCTGTTACCTTCTGAAATTTCGTTAAATAAAATAGTTCCGTCAATATCTGTAGTTTGTACATACTCTGCTTTTATTCCTCCCGAAGTATCTATTGCCGTTACCTTAATTGTTGCTCCTGGAACAGGTTCTCCACTTTCAGAATTAGTTACTTCCACATAATATTTTAACAAAACTGGGGGAATATTAAAATTAAATAAATCATCATGTCCCCTTGTACCTTCTCTAGATGAAGTAAACATTCCTCTTCTGTCGGTATTTCTTTCCATTATAATTCCAAAATCATGCTCTGGAGAATTTAATGGATAACCTAAATTTTCAACTTCTCCCCACTTCTTATCGCTAATGCTGTAAGCTTTAAACATATCAAGAGAACCAAACCCCTCATAACCATCGGAAGAAAAATAGAGATCTCCGCTTTCTGATAAATAAGGAAACATTTCGTCTCCTTCTGTATTAACAGAAGAGCCTAAGTTTACTGGTGACATCCAATTTTCTTCTCTTTGATCATATTCTGAAAACCATAAATCATGTGCACCAAAACCACCAGGGAAATCAGCTGAAAATATCATTATTTTCATTTCTGAATCCATTGCTGGATGTCCACAAGAAAGGGTGTCAGCTCCATCAGGCTTCAATTGAACTTTTTTAGCTTGTGTCCATGAATCTCCTTTTCTTTTAGAATAGAAAATTTCACAACCTAAATCTACTTTCTTCATTCTAGGACATCTTGTAAAATATATTTGATCTCCTTGAGGAGATAAAACGGAAGGTCCTTCGTTATCTTTTGAATTAATTGAACTGGGTAGTAATTGAGGCTCGCTCCACTTCCCATTATTATCTCTTGTTGTAGACCATAAATCCATGTAACTATCTCCTGTTCTAGAATCTATACCGTCACCATTAGATCCATCTCTTGCTGAAACAAAAATTATTGTATTATGTTCAATATCTCCCCATGCTGGTGAATAATCGTAATGCTCAGAATTGATTTGTCTTTCATTCTGAATTTGATGTTTAGTACCATTTCTAACCCATTCAGCATGATGTTCACAGGAAGATAATAATTTGGTAGCATGAATATCTTCTGGAAAAATTTTAAGATATTCACGAATATTTTCCGCTGCTGATTCATACTCCCCTTCTTCAACTAGAACCTCGGCTAACAAAATATAAAGCTTTGGATAATTCTTTTGATATTTAAGCTTCATAGCTCTTTTATAATAGGTTTCTGCTTGAGCAGGCTCTACATCTAATCTGTAACATTCTGCTATTTGAAAATTTATTCTTCCTTTTTCAAGGATGTCTTTTTCTTTTACCTCCCCTTTTTTATATAAATCAATAGCATCAAAATAGGCTTCATTTTTGAAATTTAAATCGGCTTGTATAATATGTGGATTTTTGGTTTGAGCAAAATCAACTATGACTAAAAAAAATAATGCTGTAATTAGTATAAACCTAGTTATAATAAAAAGGTTTTTATCAGTATTATACTGTCTCATAAAATTTGTTTGGTGCTAAAATAACTATTTATTTTCTTAAAAAATCAAAATTCTTTAATAGATTTTTCAATATGAAAATGTAGAATCTTATCACATATTAGTGTTTAATTAACACTAAGATAGCATTTTGTTAATAAATTTTAATGAAGAAAACCGTGATAATAAGAATAAAAACATGAATAAAATTATATTTGTTTCTAATTATAAATAATATAACATGGCTAAATCTAAACTAGAGTATATATGGCTAGACGGATACTCTCCTACCCAAAATATGAGAAGTAAAACTAAAATTATTGACGATTTTACAGGAAAATTAGAGGACTGTCCTATTTGGTCTTTTGATGGAAGCTCTACCAAGCAAGCTGAAGGAAATTCTTCTGATTGTTTACTTAAGCCCGTTGCATGTTATCCTGATCCAGTAAGAGAAAATGGATTTTTGGTGATGACAGAAGTTTTAAATGCTGATGGAACAGCCCATGAATCGAATGCAAGAGCTAAAATAGATGATGATGATAATGACTTTTGGTTTGGTTTTGAACAAGAATATTTTATAATGGATGTTAATACCCAACTTCCTTTGGGCTTCCCTATGGGAGGTTATCCAGGTCCACAGGGAATGTATTATTGTTCAGTAGGTGGAAAGAATACTCACGGGAGACACCTTGTAGAAGAACATGCAGATATTTGTATTGAAGCTGGTATTAACATTGAGGGAATTAATCAAGAAGTTGCAAGTGGGCAATGGGAATTTCAACTTTTTGCAAAAGGAGCTAAAAAAGCGGGTGATGAAATGTGGATTGCAAGATATATTTTAGATAGATTAACAGAAGACTACAATTACTACATAGAGTATCACCCAAAACCCATAAAAGGGGATTGGAATGGTTCTGGAATGCATGCTAATTTTTCAAATACTCTTTTAAGAACCTGTGGATCCAAAGAAGTTTATGAAAAAGTTTGTGAAGCTTTTAGACCAGTTACTAAAGAACATATTAATGTTTATGGACAATTTAATGACCAAAGACTAACTGGCCTTCATGAAACAGCTGCTATAACTGATTTTAGTTATGGTGTATCCGACAGAGGTGCATCAATAAGGATTCCAATTATTACTGTAGAAAACGGTTGGAAAGGTTGGTTGGAAGATAGAAGACCTGCTTCCAACGGAGATCCATATAAAATAGCAGGTAGAATAGTTGAAACAGTAAAAAAAGCTAATATCTAATTATACAATACTAAACCTTATTATTACCAAGTCTACTTTTTTTTAGACTTGTTTTTTTTTTTTGAGGCAAATGTATCTAATTCTTCATCTCTAAAAGCAGCAGTTTTAATATCGTCTTGAATTTGTTGAGATGCATCTCGAAGTTGTCTCATTCCTCTGCCTAAAGTTCTTGCCATTTTGGGAATACTCTTTGAGCCAAAAAACAATAAAACCACTAAGAAAACAAAAATTAATTCACCAGCACTAATACCTTCTAAAAGTAAAAATTGTGGTTTAAAATACATTATGTATTAATTTTATTCTTGGATAAATCAACTACTAGTGGAGTAGCGATAAATAAAGACGAGTAAGTCCCAATAACTACTCCTACCATCAAGGCAAAAGCAAAACCTTTAATTGATTCTCCTCCAAAAACAAAAATGGTTAATAAAACTAAGAATGTGCTTAGAGAAGTGTTAATCGTCCTTGAAAGAGTGCTGTTAAGTGCTTTATTTACCACTTGGATAGCAGAAGATTTTTTATGTAAAATGGAATATTCTCGGATTCTGTCGAATACAACAACCGTATCATTTATAGAATATCCTACGACTGTTAAAATGGCTGCAATAAATGCTTGATCAATTTCCATAGAAAAGGGAACAATATTATAAAATATAGAGAAAAGACCTAAGACAAGCAAAACATCATGAAACATAGCTATTAAAGCACCTAAACCAAATTGCCATTTTCTAAAACGATAGGCTATATATATAAAAATGATAAACAATGAGAAAAATACTGCTAAAAATGAACCTTTAATCAATTCGTCTGAGATTTGACTTTCAACACCTCTTGAAGTCAACAGCTTAAAAGTTTTATCCCCAATATCACTAACTAGTTCACTATCGAAATAACCTAAATCAGCAAAGGCTTGGGATAATGAAGCATCTATCTTAGCTACTTTATCTTTATTATTCATAACCGCATTTTCTAAAAATTTAGTTGTAATTTCTAAAGTATAAGCATTATCTACCGTTTTTACTTCTGGAGCAACATTATTTCCTTCGTCATTAACACATCGATCACTAATTGCTTTTCTAACGTTAGATTTATCAATTTTTTCTGAGAATTCTACTCTGTAGGTTCTTCCTCCAGTAAATTCAACGCCTCCATCTAAACCTCTAGTAAAAAGTGAAAAAATACCAAAGGCAACAATTAAAGAAGAGAATACATAAAAGACTTTTCTCTTTTGTAAAAACTTAATAGTACTTCCAGTAAATAAATTTTCAGTAATTTTTCTTGAAAAAAATACTTCTTTTTTTCTATCAAGTAAATAAGAAAATATAAGTCTAGTAATGAAAATTGCTGAAAATAATGAAGTAAATACACCTATTATTAATGTAGTTGCAAAACCTTGAATTGGACCAGAACCAAAGTATGCTAAAACAACCGCCGTTAATAAAGAAGTTACATTCGCATCAATTATTGCAGAATAAGCATGTTTATAACCGTCTTGAATAGCTAATTTGATTCCTTTACCATTCTTTAATTCTTCTCTTATTCTTTCATAGATTAATACGTTAGCATCAACTGACATACCTATAGTTAATACTAACCCTGCAATGCCTGGTAAAGTTAAAGCTGCTCCTAAGGAAGCAAGTGTTCCGATAATAAAAAATACGTTAGCTATTAAAGCGACATTAGCGACCCAACCAGCTCTTTTGTAATAAAAAATCATATAAAAAAGTACCAATAGAAATGCGAAAAGAAAAGACCATAATCCTGAATTGATATTCTCTTCACCTAGCGATGGCCCAACTATCGCTTCATCAACGATAACTGATGGTACTGGTAATGAACCGGCTTTTAGAATATTGGCCAAATCTTGAGCTTCTTCAATAGTTTCAAATCCACCTGATATTTCTGTATTTCCACCAGTGATTTTTTGTCTTATAAACGGTGAGGAAAATACTTGATTATCTAAAACAATTGCAATTACCTTACCCACTTTTTGCTCCGTCCATTTAGACCATACATCTGCAATATTAGAATTAAAAGAAAGTGATACTGACGGTTTAGATTCGTTATCAAAACTTTGAGAAGCATTTACCACATCTTCTCCGTTAATTTTAGGCTCTCCACTTGTAGGAATTTCAATTGCCATCAGAGTATGACCAGAAAAACTCTGAGAAGTTTCATATTCGTCCACATCTCTAGACCATAAAAATTTGTGTCTTCTTAAATTAAAAATATCTCTTGCTGTTTTAGATTTTAACATCGAATTAATTTTAGCCGTATCAACTGCTTTAGCTACTCCTATATAAGGACTATTAGCGGAATGAATAAACCAAAGAGTTCCATTTAAAATTTTTCCGTCAGCAAGCATTATAGAATCTTCAATAGCTTTGTCTATAGACCTTTCTTCAATAATAGAATCATTAATTTTCTTTTCCTGCAAATAAGCTAATCGAGCTTCATTTGTTAAAGAATTCAACGAATCTTCGGAGATTTCTACAAAATCTGAAAATAATTCATTACTTTTTTTTGAAACAACTTTATTTAATTCTAAAAATTCATCCGTCCAATCTGAGTGTGCTCCATCCCAAAACTCTAAGCTAGCAGTAGACTGTAATAAATTTCTAATTCTATTTTTATCTTTAGCACCTGGTAACTCAATTTGTAGTCTTCCAGAGACTGCCAATTTTTTTATATTAGGTTGACTTACTCCAAACTTATTTATTCTTGATTCAATTATTCGGTGTGTTTTTTCAACTGCATCTTGACTCAAATCTCTTAGTGTCTGAATGATAAGATCATTTTTGTTTTCTGATGTTTTTTCAACCGAGTTAATATCCATATAATCTTTAAGTCCATTACTAAAAAAAATCATTGGGGGGTTTTTTGGATACATTAATTTATAATGTGCATAGAAAAGACCTATGAAATCATCGTTATCTGAATTAACTGAAGTGCTACCTTTCTTAAAGTCTTTTAAAGCAGCTTTAAAAGGATTTTTAAATGATATTTTGGAAGAATTACCTGCAAAATTTTTTACTAAATCTTCAATGGAAACTTCCAAGGTAACACTCATCCCTCCTTGTAAATCAAGTCCTAATCCTAACTCCTGATCTTTACATCTCTGATAGTCTAAGTCTAAAACAGGATAAGTTGGCTGATCTGCTTTTTCAGCAAGAAGCTTTTGTTCATAATAAGAAATAATTTGTTGTTTTTCTTTATCTGGACCAATTATTAACGTATCGTCATTTATTACAAAATCAATAGCTTCATTAGCAATAGAATCGTATTTTATTTCTGCTAATTCGCGGACGTCAGATTCAAAAGATTTCGTTACCCATGAAAAAGAAAGTTGATATAAACATGCTAAAAACAATAAGATGGTGAAAACCCAAATGGCACTTCTATTTCTCATTAAATAAAATTTTGTTAATAATATAAATAAAATTGAGGGCGCAAATATAAAATTTCAATTGATTATAACCAACAATTATACAACAAGTTAATAATGTTCATGTTTAAGAACTACATTTGTAGGAACATCAACATCAATTATTTATGTTAGATAGTTTTACATCTAGGAAAATTTTAAAGCTTAATTATTAATGCACATAAATACTTTATTAAAATTTATTTTCCCCATTTTTTGCTTTGTTAATGGCATTGTTTGCTCTTCACAATTTTTTTCTCTTGAACAGGTCAACACCATTCAGGTAATTCAAAATAATGATACTTTATTAAACCCATGGACTGGAGGATTTAATGCGGCTCAAATTTCAAAAATTGATTTAAATAACGATCAAATTGAAGACCTATTTGTTTTTGATAGATCGTCTAATAAAGTAATAACATTTTTACATGAAAATAACCAGTTTATATATGCCCCAGAATTTGAAAAATGTTTCCCTAGAAATTTAAGTAATTGGGTTTTGTTAAGAGATTATAATTATGATGGGAAAAAAGATATTTTTAGCTATGTTTCAGGGGGTATAGGCGTCTGGAAAAATACCAGTAATTCTAATGAAATATTATTTACTCCTTTAACTTTTTTTCAATCATCTATAAACAGTTATGTTTCTTATTTATTATCGTATCAATATAATAATGATTACAATATTTATGTAATTTCATCTGACATTCCAAGTATATCAGATATTGACGATGATGGCGATATTGATATTTTGAATTTTGGAGTTCAAGGCTCTAGAATTGAATACCACCAAAATCAAGCTGCAGACTTAAACTTACCACTAGATACTTTAATTTTTGAAATGAAAAATACTTGCTGGGGGCATTTTAGTGAATCTGGATTATCCAATACTTGCAACTTATTTGATACCTGCTTTCAAAATGTCCCTAATCCTCAAGACACTTTAAATATTTTAAAAAATAATAGACATAGTGGATCCACTGTTCTTGCGTTAGACTTAAATAATGACCAAGTAAAAGATTTAATATTGGGAGATGTTTCCTACAGCAATATTGTAGCACTTTTCAATGACAACACAGGAGTCAATATGAATACTTCTTTTGTATCACAAGACACTACGTTTCCTAATTACTCTGTTCCAACTGATTTACATTTATTTCCAGGAACTTTTTTTGAAGATGTTGATCATGATGGAATAAAAGATTTAATTGTTTCTCCTAATTCTAACGGTGATTCTGAGGACAAAGAAAGTATATGGTTTTACAAAAATTTTGGTTCTAATACACTTCCTCAATTTTACTTGCAAGACAAAAACTTCTTACAAAAAAATACACTTGAAGTTGGAAGAGAGTCAAAACCAATTCTGGTAGACATTAATGATGATCAACTTCAAGATCTTCTGATAGCTAATTTTGGGGAATTTGATTTAAGTGTTCCTATTCATTATAGATCTTATATTGAATCTTATGTAAATATAGGGACATCTCAAAATCCAATTTTTTCTAAAAGTTCTGGTGACTTTCAAAATATATCTTCCATAATAAATGATATAAACTTGATTCCAACATTTGGAGACTTAGATGGCGATGGTGATTTAGATGCTATTGTTGGTGATTATAGCGGAAAAATACATTTTTTAGAAAACATATCTTCAAATCCTAGTGTTATGAACTTAATTGTTGGCGCTTCCCCGCTAAATGACGCGTTAAATAATATATTTGATTTTGGATTTAGTGCTCACCCTACCTTGTTTGACATAGATAACGATAATGATCTTGACCTTATTGTTGGAGAAGCAATTGGAAATCTTAATTTTTTAGAAAATATTGGTGACTCATTGAATTTTAATTTTGAATTAAGAAATGAAAGTTTTGGTGGAGTAGATGTTTCTGAATGGTGGACTAATATTGGAGCAAGCGCACCAGTATTTCATTTAAATAATAATCTAATTGAACTCTATGTAGGGAGCAAAAGTGGAGCAATATTTAAATATGATAATATTACTAATAATTTGAGTGGAAATTTTAATTTAGTAGACAGCAATTATCAAGAATTATATTTGGGTTCATATTCTTCGCCTGCTATTTATGATTTAAATGATGATTCACTGTTAGACTTCATAATTGGAAATAAAAGAGGAGGACTCTCTTATTTTCGAGGGACTAATGATTCCACCCTTTCTTCCTTTTTAATAAATAATAACAACGTTTTAAACTTAAAGATATTTCCAAACCCTTCCAAAAATATAATTCAGATAGATAATCTTCATAATTCTATTGAATATGAAATTTTGACTACTTATGGAAGTATTATTAAAAAAGGATTAACTAATGGAAAAGTAAACATTGAATTTCTTTCAAATGGCATTTATTTTTTAAGATTAAAAACGAATTCTGATGAACTAATTTTAAAATTTGTGAAATGGTTTTAAAAAGTCCTAAAACAATTGTATTTATAGACGATGACTGTATTTTTTGTAATTTCTGGGGTCATTTTATTTTAAAAAATGATTATTCTGGAAGTATTTACATAAGCCCATCTAAATCGGAATTTTTCCAGTCAATAAAAAAAAGATATAATAATCTTCCTAACCCAAAAGAAACAATCATTTTATATCATAACGAAATCATTTATGAAAAATCAAATGCGGTAATAAAAATTGCAGTGCTAATGAGAAATTGGCACTCGATACTTTTTTTAAGTTATATAATTCCAAAATTTTTAAGAAACTATGTATATGACTTAATATCTAAAAAAAGAAAGTTTCTTATGAAAGATCGTTGCGTAATTGATGAATTAAAAAAGAAAGAAAAGTATATCTTATAATGTTAAATACTTTCCAAAGTATTATTCATATTTCTTACTGCAGAGGCACTTTTTGTAAATAGGTCTTTTTCATGAGAATTAAGATCCAATTCTAAAATGCTATCCCAACCACTTCTACCCACAATTACCGGTACACCTATACAAATATCTTTCTGTCCGTATTCTCCTTCTAAATAAACCGAGCAAGGGATGATTCTTTTTTGATCATTTAAAATACTATCTACTAAAAAAGCTACAGCTGCTCCTGGTGCATACCATGCTGAAGTTCCTAACATTCCTGTTAAAGTTTTGCCACCAACCATGGTATCTGCAGCCACTTTAGATAATTCAGTTTCTTGTAATAAATCGCTAATTTTTAAACCATTGTAAGAAGCCAGTCTTGTCAAAGGAATCATTGTCGTATCCCCATGGCCACCAATAACCATTGCATGGATGTCGTTTGAAGGTTTGTTTAAGGCCAATGATAAATAAGTTCTGAACCTTGCGCTATCTAAAGCCCCTCCCATTCCTATAATTCTATTTTTGGGCAACCCAGTCTCTTTTAATGTTAAATAGGTCATCGTATCCATAGGATTTGAGACAATAACAATTATTGAATCAGGAGAATGTTCTAATATGTTGCTAGTTACGGTTTTTACAATCCCTGCATTAACACCAATGAGTTCTTCTCTTGTCATACCTGGTTTTCTAGGAATACCACTGGTAATTACTACTACATCACTTCCAGCTGTTTTAGCATAGTCATTGGTACTCCCCACTATTTTAGTATTAAACCCTAATAAGGATGAAGTTTGAGTCATGTCAAGTGCTTTTCCTTCAGCAAAGTTTTCTTTTATATCCAATAAAACTACCTCGCTAGCAATTCTCTTAAAAGCTATCGCGTCTGCACACGTTGAACCAACATTACCAGCTCCTACTATTGTTACTTTCATAATATCTTTTTTACTCTTTATATTTTAGTTTCACTATACATCAATATTAGCATATTTTGCGTTTTTCTCTATAAATTCTCTTCTGGGTGGTACTTCATCACCCATTAACATAGAAAAAATTCTATCTGCTTCCGCAGCACTTTCAATATTGACTCTCCTTAATGTTCTATTTTCAGGTGACATAGTAGTATCCCACAATTGTTCCGCATTCATTTCTCCAAGTCCTTTATATCTTTGAATATGAACACTTGATTCTGATCCTGAACCTTTCATTTTATTTACAAACTGGTCTCTTTGATCATCATTCCAAGCATATTGAGCCTGCTTTCCTTTCTTAATTAAGTACAATGGAGGAGTTGCAATATACAAATAGCCATTCTCGATTAGTTCTTTCATATATCGAAAGAAAAAGGTCATAATCAATGTTTGGATATGACTTCCATCTACATCTGCATCACACATTATAATCACCTTGTGATATCTTAATTTTTCTAAATTAAGTGCTCTTGAGTCTTCTTCTGTTCCAACTCTTACTCCTAAAGCAGTATAAATATTTTTAATTTCTTCATTTTCAAAAATTTTATGCTGCATGGCTTTTTCGACATTCAATATCTTTCCTCTGAGAGGCATTATTGCTTGAAAATGTCTATCTCTTCCTTGTTTGGCATTTCCACCTGCAGAATCTCCCTCTACCAAATAAACTTCACATTCTTCTGGAATCTTAGAAGCACAATCGGATAATTTACCAGGCAAACCTGCTCCACCCATAGGGTTTTTTCGCTGTACCATTTCCCTTGCCTTGGTTGCAGCATGTCTTGCGGTAGCAGCAAGAATTACTTTTTGAATAATTTGCTTAGCATCATCAGGGTGTTCCTCTAAATAATCACTTAACATTTCACTGACTGCCTGACTTACAGGTGCGTTAACTTCTCTATTTCCTAATTTAGTTTTGGTTTGACCTTCAAACTGAGGTTCCTGAACCTTAACCGAAACAATTGCTGTTAACCCTTCTCTAAAATCGTCACCTGATATTTCAAATTTTAACTTATCGAGCATTCCAGATTTTTCCGCATATTTTTTAAGCGTATTCGTTAATCCTCTTCTAAAACCAGACAAGTGAGTACCTCCTTCGTGTGTATTGATATTATTCACATAAGAATGTATATTTTCCGCATAAGAATTATTGTAAATTAATGCAACTTCTACAGGAATTCCATTTTTTTCTCCCTCAACACTAATTACATTTTGGATAAGTTTTTCTCTATTCCCATCTAAAAATTGAACAAACTCTGATAACCCTCTATCAGAATAAAAAACATCTTCTGGAGATTTGCCATTTTCATCTTTAGAAGATTCTCTTTCATCATTTAAGGTAATTTTCAATCCTTTATTTAAAAAAGAGAGTTCTCGCATTCGAGTAGCTAAAATTTCATACTGGTATTCTAAAGATTCAAAAATGGAAGGATCAGGATAAAAAATAATTTCTGTTCCTTTTTTATCTGTTATACCATTTTCTTTAACTAAATATTGCTCTTTTCCTTGCTTATACTCTTGAACATACAACTTCCCCTCTTTATGTACACTTGCTTTTAAATCAATAGATAGTGCGTTCACTACAGAAACACCAACACCATGAAGCCCCCCAGAAACTTTATAGGAATCTTTATCAAATTTTCCACCAGCTCCAATCTTAGTCATTACAACCTGTAGGGCTGAAACTCCTTCTTTTTTATGAATTCCAACTAGTATTCCTCTACCATTATCCATTACTCTAACGCCATTTCCCTCTAAAATAACAACATTTACTTCTGTACAATGTCCCGCTAAAGCTTCATCAATAGAATTGTCTACCACTTCGTATACTAAGTGATGGAGTCCTCTAGAACCTACATCTCCAATATACATTGATGGACGCATTCGAACATGCTCCATTCCCTCCAATGCTTGAATACTGTCTGCTGAATAATTTTTCTCTTCACTCATCTGTTAAAATTTGATCAACAAATATACTATTTATGGACCATTTCTAGAAGTGATTTTTTCCTATTAAAAGGATACTTTTCAACATTTTAAAAACTGAATGTAACACCACCTAAAACATTTATAGATTGAACTGGAAAGTTGGTCCAATATTGGTATTTTTTTGCAGTGAAATTATTAAATTGAATAAACCCAGATATTTTTTTATTGTATCTGTATTCAGCGGAAATATTCATATCTAAAAATGATTTCAAATTAAATACAAATAGATCATCTGCTGTACTATTGATAAATTCAATTTCATCGGATTCATTTAAGACTATATTATTATTCACAGTTGGTTCATTAAAAGCAGTAACAGTTCTTCGACCAACAAGAAACAAATCTGATTTCAGAACAATCTTATCAAATAAATCCATAAATGCAGAAACAGTGAAAAGAAAACTGGGTTTTTGCCAAGCATGAGAAATTGTTAAAGGCTTATAAATAAAGTATTCTCCTTTAGCAGATATTTTAAGCCTTTCAGATTCTTGATAGGTAACTTCTCCCATAAAGGTAGTTTGGGATAAATTATCATACTTTAATTGAAACTTATTTCCGAAAGAAGAAAGAGTATCTGGAGTAAAGAAATACATGCTGTCCAGATTGTCAAAAGAAACAGATAAATTAAATGTGAATTTACTACTTAAAGACCCTCTGATACCAGCAAATAATTTACTTTTTTGAATGGTGTTTTGAAGGGTTATGTCTTCGGAAATAAAAGGGTTTTCTAAACGAAGATCATTAAAAGTATTCCTTTGAACATTACCTTGCCACCCCCCATATGGGATAAAAATATTTTTGAATAAGTTATAACTTAATTCAACATCTGGGAAGATATGAAAATTAGCTTTTTCAGTTATATTTCCTTGGACGGACAAACCTGCTTTTACTACCAAATTTTCTTTTCTTGAATATATATGTGGATTTAATCTGATTATTCCAGTAGTAAGGTTTTGATTATTGACTGAAGGCTCAATAATATTGGCTGCATTTAGAGTAAGATTTGTAGGGGCATTAACATGATTTATGTCCAACTCAAAAGTCCCTAAAAACTCTTCATCTAAAATTAACCAACCGGAATGCGCACCAATTAAAAAATTATTTTCTGAAAGGTTGTAATTACTTTGAAGATGATGAAAATCAATCCAACTTTTAATTCTAAGCTTATTAGTATCTCTTCCAATATTTAGTGAATTTAACTTTAAATGCATGTCAAACAAATCATAGTGCTGTTTAAATAAATCATCATTTTCTCTAAAAGCAATACTGTCGTTGCCATCTACCCCAAAGAAATTATACATCTGATTATCTGTGTAGTCTAATCCATAAAACTGGTAGTTATTTCTTAAGTAATTTACCTCAGACCATAAATCGTAGTTCATGAAAAATTTTTGATAATAACCCCCAAATGATAAATCTGAATATTTGGTATTGCCTTGTCCATTAATATCAGCAAAACTTCCATTTATACTACTGTTCAACCCCCAACTTTCGTCTCTCGACCTTTTAGAAGCATAATTCAATTCTAATAATGGAGATAAATATGTCCCAGCACCTGCTTTTAAATATCCTCTGTATAGCTTATCACCAGTAGCTCTTATTTTTAATCTAGCAGGTTTGATATTTTCAATATTATAACTTACCTGGAATTGTTTGGGTTCTAAGTAATATTTTATATTATCAATAATTGTAACAGTATCAGTATGCTCAGGAGAAATGGATGATTTTTGAATTTTAGCTATTTTTCTATTTCCAGAGCCTATACCAAGAAAGGTTTCTTCCGAATTCTTAATTTCCTGACCTGATATAGTGGATAATAATAATACCCCAATGAAAAAAACTAAAAATCTATAATTACTCATTTTCGTCATTATTATTTTCAATAGTATCTTGTTTTTTATCATTTGATTCCACTTTTGAATCACTACTTTGTACTGGTTCTAACTCGATTTCAAGTTCTTCTTGTATAGGTTCTTCTTTTAGGTTTTCAAGTTCTAAAGTTTTTATATGTTCCAACTTCTGAGTAGCTTCTGCAATTAATTCTTCTTTATCAAAACCATCATAATTTTCAATAATACTCTCCACACTATGTTTGGCATTGAAATAATCTTTTTGTGCTGTAAAATTATCTCCTAGTAATAAAATCCCTTTTGCTAACCAGTAATCGTAAGATGGTTTTTGTTGAACTAATTCCATAATTAGATTTTCACATAATTCGTAATTTTTTCTATTAAAGGCAATTTCGCAAATACGATATTTTGCTTCTGCGGCGGCAATACTTTTAGTGTAGGTCATCACACTATCGAAATAAGTAATTGCACTATCAAGAAGATTCATTTTTTGATAAGATTGCCCTAAATATAAATAAGCATCTTCTCTTATTTTTTTGCTAATATTTGATAATTTTAAGACTTTTTTAGAATATTTGATAGTTGACTCAGAATTTCCAATATAATGAAAACAATAAAATTGCCCTCTGACAGATAGCTCTAAGTCTTCTTGATCCATGCTAACATTTTCTAGGGTAGAAAAATAAGCAAGTGCATTTTTATAATCATGAGCATCAAAAGTTATTTCACCTGCAAATTTTAAAGCCTGTGTGTAATAATTGTTATTGGGTTTTTTGGTGATGAAATCATAATGATAAAGAGCTTCATTATTTTTTTTATCAGCATAATAACAATTTGCCATAAAGAAATGGGCAGAAATCTCTCTTATAGGCGATTCAAGATTATCTAAATAATAACTTGCCTTCTCAATTTGATTTTCACAATTTCCGTTATCTCTAGCTGTAAGAACTGGCCTCCAAAGAGTTGAATCTTTTTCCTGAACACTTACATCAATTCCTCTTTCGCTTAACCAATCGTAATAACCAGTTAAATTATCCCGTAAGTTGTAAACTTCCATCATAAGTTCAATGGCCAACTCATTTTCCTGTTCTGCATCTGGATAATCATTTAAAACTTTAATTAAATACTTCTCGGCTAGTTCAGTATTTTTTTCTTTTAGGTATATACTTCCCAATTCTACATTTGCTTTAGAAACTAAATTGTTACTAGGGTAATCGTTAATAAACTTTAAATAGGTAGCTATAGACTCTTCATTTCTCGATTCATCTTTATAAGCCTGAGCAAGATTTAACAGCGAAGAAACTTGAAATTTAGAATTAGGGTATTTCTCAGTTAAAGTTTTTAAGGTATTAATTTTGCCTTCGTAATCTTGAATCAAACCCTGAGAAGTTGCCATTTGATGTAGCGCATAACTATGATTTTGGTCACCAACATTTATTGAGCGAGCATAATTTTCAATTGCTAAACTGTCGTCTCTAAGTAAAAAGTAAGCATCTGCTATTCTTAGTAAAGCAACTCTAAAATTATTAGAATCTGGAATATTATACTGGTGGATATAGTTCCTAAAATATTTTAGTGCGTTTTTTAACTCTTGTTTTTGAACTTTTGCTGCGTTTCCTTTAAAAAAACTGTAGGGATTTGACTTTTCAAAATAACTATAACCAATATGAAAGTCTAAATCTTGAAATTCTTTAGTTAAAATAGCCCCATTTATAAATCTAAATTTTTCATAATTTTCTACGGCCAATAGATATTCCCTTTGATTGTAGTTGCATTCTGCAATCCAAAACTGACTAAGAGCATTTAAATTCTGATCTATTGGGTATCTTTTTACTAATTCAAAATTTTTAATTGCCTGTTTGTATTCTCTATTATGATATTGTTCAACAGCTCTGTTATAAACAATAGACTGATAGGCTTTCTGCATCCTTGGATCTTTATTTTTTATTTTATCCATAGATTTTAGAGCATCATCATAATTTTTTGTTGTTAAATAAACTTTTAATAAGAACTCATAGGCTTCTTTTGCATCTTCTGTATCGGGATATAAGTTTATAAATTCTTGAAAAGAATTGATTGCTTCATCATAAGGGTTGTAACTTAACTCATAGGCAAGTTTGGCATAATTAAATAAAGAATTTCTTTTAATATCATCATCAAAAGATAATTTACTTGCCTTTTGAAAAGCATTTCTAGCATAATCTTTTTCCTCAAGTTTCAAATACGAATCTGCCATGTGGTAATAACATAACTGTGCTAAAGAATCTTCTTTATAGGCTACACTAGCAAATAATTCAACCGCTTTTCTTAGATCGTTGGTCTTAAAGTAACAAAAGGCTACCTGATAGTTACTCTCCCTATCAGATTTAGCATGCTTTTTAAAAATCTTATAAAAAGATAATGAAGTTTTAAATTGATTTTTCTTAAAGTAAGAATCAGCAATTAATTTTGCAAATTCTCCTTTTCTTTTTTGGGTAATAGAATCTAAATAGTTAGGTGCATAAGAAATAAGTTCGTCATATTTGTTTTGTTGGTAAAGAATCTGAGTAATATAGTAAGGTATTATGGGCTTAAACATCTTATTATTTGAAATTTTTCTAAAGCCCTGTAATGCCGTTTGGTATTTTTCTTCAGAATAAGCAATATGACTGTAATAATAAGTTGCAGGGACTTCATAATCTGTAGTCCTTTGTAATAATTCATTAAATAATACTTTAGATTCTGCTAAGTTCTTTTTCATAAATTCAGAATACCCTAGCTTAAATAAATACTCATTTTGATCGCTCATAGATAAATCGTACTGGTCCACTTTTTCAAAAAACTCAATAGACTTTTTAAATTTTTTGGTCTGATAATAATGTTTTCCTAATTGAAAATAAATATTTTTAGATTTTGGATGATCGGGATGATCTAAGGCAAATCTTGTAAGTATTGTTTCCACATTTCTGTGGTACAATTTTAAAGCACATAAAGCAAAATAATACTCAGAATTAATTCTTATTTCATCTTGTGGATTATTAATCTTATTGATGATATCTTTAAAGTAAAATTGTGCAGAACTAAATTTCTCTTTGTCAAAAAGCTCTTGGGCATTTTTATAACTTCTATAAGGATCACTATAAATAAGAGTTTTTTGTGCAAATAAGTAGTTACAAAATAAAAGTGCTATTAAAAATAATGACCTTGATATAATATTCATTGGATATTTGAAGTGATAATTATTAAAGATAGTTAGTGAAATTCCAGTTGATTTAATTCATTGCTATTATTTTCAACCATAATGTGTTAACATTAATTCGTTTATTTAAATAACTATTCTATATTATATTAAATTTGATTGTTAGAATATCAATACTATTGTAATGGGTGAAAATCTTTTTTTAGACTTTAAAGATGTTGAAATCAAACAACAAAATAACATAATTCTTAGTGGAATAAACTTGAGTATTAATCAAGGAGAATTCGTGTATTTTGTTGGGGAAACTGGAAGTGGTAAAAGCAGTCTTTTAAAAGCAATTTATGGGGATATTGCCATTACTTACGGAGAAATCTTTTTTAAAGATCAAAAGCTTAAAAAAATAAGTAGAAAAAATGTTCTTGCCTTAAGAAGAAAAGTAGGAATTATTTTCCAGGACTTTCAACTTCTTATGGACAGATCTGTTTCAGATAATCTAAGATTTGTAATGAAAGCTACTGGATGGAAAGGAAAGAAAAAAATAAATCAAGAAGTAGAAAAATTATTAACTAAAGTGGAAATGCTTGACAAAGCAGATGCTTTTCCCCATTTAATTTCTGGAGGGGAACAACAAAGGATAGCTGTTGCAAGAGCCTTAATCAATAATCCAGATTTAATAATTGCAGATGAGCCTACTGGAAACTTAGATCCGAAAACAAGCGAAAAAATAATGCAATTGATAAAAAGCATTGTTAGCGTAAAAAAAACATTAATAATGGCTACTCACGATTATGATATAATCAATAAGTTCCCCGGAAGAATTATCAAATTCAACAATAATTCTATTGAAGAATAAGTTATTTAATATTGATTAGTATTTGCATACCCGTTTATAATTATAATGTTGTAGAACTTATAACCTCACTTCTTTATCAAGCCAATAAAATAAAATTCCCATTTGAAATTATAGTCATTGATGATTGTTCTAATAAAGAATTCATAGATATGTATTCATCAATTTCTAAGATGGATAATGTACAGGTTATTTATCTTAATAAAAATATTGGGAGATCAAAAATTCGAAATCTATTTATCAAAAAAGCTTCATTTGAACACTTGCTTTTTATAGACTGTGATTGCAGTATATCTTCTAAAGATTATTTGCACAATTATATTCATCACATTGAGCAAGATGTAGTTTATGGAGGAAGAAAACATCATAAGGACCCTCCAAAAGATAAATCTTTAAAACTTAGATGGAAGTACGGTATTAAAAAGGAAGACCAAACTTTTAATTATCGTGTAAATAACCCATATCAATCTTTCAAATCAAATAATTTTCTCATAAAAAAATCTATTTTTTCTAAAATAAAATTTAATGAAGAAATCGAAAATTATGGCCATGAAGATACCCTTTTATCACTAGAACTTAAAAAAAATAAAATTAAAATTCTTCAAATTGATAATGTTGTTTATCATGAAGGAATAGAAAATAATAAAGTTTTTATAAAAAAAACTCGAGAAGCAATAAAAAACTTAATAAAAGTAGAAAACTTAATTGAAAATACTAATACTATAAAATTAGTTAATACTTACAAAATTTTAGGTAAACTAAAATTTGAAAAATTCTTTTTAATAGTTTCCAATCCTCTAATAAAAGCTTTAGAAAAGCTACTACTTTCAAATTGGCCCTCGATAAGACTTTTTAATCTGTACAAACTTTTAATGTATCTAAAAGAAAAACAAAATGTATAGTTTGTTAAAACCGCTCTACAGAAAATTTATACCTAATCAAATTCACTACAGAATTGAACCTTTTTTAAGATTTATTATTTATTCTCTTTTCTATAAAGGACATACTGTGACATGCCCTATTTGTCTATCAAGTGCAAAAAAGTATATTTCAATTTCTTTTAAAGATTCTGAAGACAAAATATGTACCAAATGTGGGTCTTTATCAAGATCGAGAGCTCTGACAATTTATATTGAGGAAAACTATCAAAATAAAAATCTAAAAGTTTTAGACTTTTCACCACATAGAAGTTTATATGATTTTTTAAAATCAAAATTTAAATATTACATATCTACAGATTACGAAAATCAATTTTATGCTCACAAAAATCATGATATCACCCAGATTGAAGAAAAAGATGAATCATTTGATTTGATTATTTGCTTTCATGTATTAGAACACATTTTAAATGATCAAAAAGCAATTAAAGAACTTTATAGAATACTAAAAGAAAATGGGGTGATTTTAATTCAAGTCCCTTTAAAAGAAGGTTTAACATATGAGGATCCCAATATTACTTCTAAAAATGGAAGAAAAGAGGCATTTGGACAAGAAGACCATGTAAGAGTTTATGGTAAAGAAAGTTTAGTGAAAAAATTGAAAGATTTTCAATTAAAGGTGGAGATTGTGGATATTTCTAAAAATTTAAAAGTAATTGAAAAAAATTCCTTTGGTATTTTAGAAAATGAAATATTATTCAAATGTATAAAGTAGTTATTTGAAACTATTATAAGTGGCTTTCAAAATTTCAACTTCTTTTTCCCAATTTAAAGTTACATTCATTTTTAGAACTTTTTTTGAAAAAAAGGGAGATTTTTTTAATTCTACAGCCCTATCTAAGCCTTCAAGTATATGTTTTGAGCTTAATGAATTTATTAATACTCCTGTTTGAAACTCCTCTACAATTTTTTTAATCTCAACTAAATTGGTAGAAATGAAAGGAATTTCTGCTTTAGAATAGTCAAAAATTTTGTTAGGTAAACTAAACTGGTAATTCACATTATTGTTTTTATCCAAACTTACCCCAACATCACAATTCATTGTATACTGCATCATCTTGTCATAGGACTGTGGAGGTATAAAAAGAACTTTTTTATGTAAATCATTTTCTTTAGCTCTTTCCTTTAGTCTTTCTATGACATCACCAGTTCCAACAATACATAAAAAATATTTATTTTGTAAAGCAATAGCTTCTAGTAGCTCTTCAGATCCTCTATCAAGGTTGATCCCCGCACCCTGTAAAATTACAATTGATTTATTTTCTGGGAGCCCTAAATGATTTCTTGAATCTTTTTTAGAGTAAGAGGATACCGTAGGTAGATTCCTAATTACATTNGGTCTACTATTATAATCTTTAAAATATAAATCAGCTATAGAATTATTTACAGTAAATACATGTTGNAGTTTTGGGAAAATAAATTGCTCAATAGANGTCCAAACTTTTTTAACTANAAATCTGTTTTGAATTTCAGGCACTCCTAAAAAATACTCATGTGANTCATATATAATAGGTTTTTTNCTTAAAGAAGATATTAACCACATTGGAAGAAGCGTGTCCAANTCNTTCGAATGATANACATCAAACTTATTGAACAATAAAAAANTAAATAATCTTAGATTATATTCCGCATAAAAGAGAAATCCTTTGTTAAAAANTAGTGAAAATCGNATAGTACTATAAGGTCTTTTTAGTGAAATAGAATTTTTTAATCTTCTTCCAATTAAAGTGACTTCAAAATGATTATTAACCAACGTATCACAAACTTTTTTGACTCTCTGATCCGTTGTTAAATCATTACTTACTGATACTATTACTTTTTTGATTTTAATATATTTTAAACTTTATAAAAGTATATAATATTGTTTTAAGAATATGTCTATTAAAATCCAAGAAATTATAATTAGGTTTGTTTAAAATGAAAATATACGAAGATTTCAAGCTATTGAAGTACAATACTTTTGGAGTTGAATCAAACTCTAAATATTATATTGAAATTTCATCAGAAGAAGCACTTAGAAATGTATCCAAACTAAATCATTTCAAAAAGAACCCTGTTTTAATTTTAGGTGGAGGTAGTAATATCTTATTTACTAAGAATTTTGATGGATTAGTAATAAGTAATAAAATTAGAGGAAGAGAAATTATTTTTCAAGATAGTGATTATGTTCATTTAAAAGTAGGAGCGGGAGAAAACTGGCACGATCTTGTAATGTATTGTGTAAATAAAGGTTGGGGAGGTATTGAAAATTTGAGTTTAATTCCTGGAAATACTGGGACAGCTCCTATGCAAAATATTGGGGCATATGGTGTAGAAATTAAAGAAACTTTTTTGGAATTAGAAGCATTTGAAATTAAAACTGGTAAAACAATAAAGTTTTTAAAATCAGACTGCCATTTTGGATACAGGGAAAGCATATTTAAAAATGAGAAAAAAAATGAGTACGTCATTTTAAATATCACACTTAAATTGAACAAAAAACCAGAAATAAATATTAGCTATGGCGATGTAATTAAGATTTTAGAAAATAATAATATTAAAAATCCAACTATCAAAGACGTGAGTAATGCTATTATTTCTATTAGAAAACTTAAATTGCCTGACCCTAATAAAATAGGTAATTGTGGTAGTTTTTTTAAAAACCCGATCATAGAAAAGAACCAACTGAAAATTATCCAAAAAAAATATCCAAATATTGTTTACTACAAGATAAATGAATCTAAAGTGAAAATTGCTGCAGGTTGGTTAATAGAAAAAGCGGGTTGGAAAGGAAAGACTTTCAATAATTATGGTGTTCACAAAAATCAGGCGCTAGTTTTAGTAAACTATGGGAATGCTAAGGGAAGTGAAATTTATGAACTTTCTGAAAAAATAATAGTTGACATCTACCAAAAATTCCAGATCTCTTTGGAAAGAGAAGTGAATGTTATTTAACCACTCCGAGCATATAGTTGTCGGCTTTACCATTCATAATAATAAAATAGGCAGGTCCTTTATTGTAAGGATTTAACTGTTTGGGAATAAATGCATATTTCTCAGAATCTTTACCAGGGAAATTAATAGCCATTGCTTTCTCTTGACAAATTCCTGATTCGGAAAATGTAACATTAGATGTTCCGGTATAATTTAAAATACCGTATTCAGGGGGGACTCCCTTCTTTAACTTTAAATTAGATAATTCGTTGAAAAAATATTGATTGGTTGGGTTGTTATTTAGAGAAAATGTGCCTACAAAATTTAAGTTTTCACTCTTGAATTCTTTTTTAACAGGACACCCCCAAATATAATTTCCATTTTTATTAAACTTTATTAAAATAAATCCTTTTGAATACCATAATTTATCTTTTTTGGAATTTAATTTTGATAAATGTTCTGCAAGAAGAAAATGGTTCCCCCCTTCATCCAAATTAAAATTAGTCACCATAAATTTGTCCAGGCCATATCCAGTTTCTTTTATTTCTTTAGAGGACTTAAAAGTCTTAACAATATTTTCACTTAATGAGTATTGATTTTTATGAATTAATTCTAAATCATTATCAAATTTCAATAAAAAAAAACCTTCATAATTATACCTTACAGGTGACGAATAAAAGCCTGAAAGTACTAACTCATTTTTTGAATTGAAAAAATAGTCAAGTGCAGCAATTTTTCTCTGATTTAGCTTTATTTCTTTCTCACTGATTACTTTTTGTCCTAGTTTGTATAAATAAAAATGATTTCCTTTTTTCCAGAATTGTTTCAATAAATAAGGTTGGCCATTGTTAGAAAGTAAAATTCTATTATCTCTTTTTGATTTAAACTTTATTTCTAATTTATTGTAGACTTCTTTCACTACATCCATTGCAGAATTTAGAGTTAAAATTTTAATGTCTTCATTTTTATCACTTTGGAATGGAAGCTCTACTAAGATAGAAAGCTGATCTTCAACAGTCTTAATTGGAATTTTAAAATTAGATGGATAACCAGAAATGTTTGGTTCTGAAAAAATGTCTTTGGGAGCTAAAAAATTAGATTTAACGTCTAGATACCTCGTTCTTAAAACTGTTTTAGTTCCATTATTTTTATAAGTAAATAATACAATATTATCAAAAACACTTCTAACTCCAACAAAATATTCATCGTCTAATTGAAGATTTATTTCATTTATTTTTTCAAGATCTTTTCCAAAAACACTCACTTTTAAATCGCAAAATTTCGATTTGAGTTTACTTTGGAAAAATATATGGTTGGACTGGTGATTAATACAAGAAATTGATTGATAATTTTGATCGAGTTTATAATGACTGGAAAATGAAAGTTCTAATCCTTGAGATTGGTAAGAACCAAAAAAAGAATTGATTAAAAATAAAAATACTATCTTATACCCAATTTTCATTTCTAAAAAAATAATTTATGTTAAAATACAATATTTTAAGGATAAATTAATTTTTCAATAGACTATCAATAATGAAATCTTGAAAATCTAAATCATTACACTTTTGGATAACCTCATTTATAAAACCAAGAATCATTAATTCCTTAGCTTTTTTAAGACTTATTCCTCTAGATCTTAAGTAAAAAATTGAATCTAAATTAAATTGTCCAGTAGTTGAACCATGACTACATTTTACATCGTCTGCATAAATTTCTAATTCAGGTTTAGAATAAATAACAGCATCATTGTCTAAAAGAATATTGTTGTTTTTTTGAAAAGCTTCGATCTTTTGAGCATTTTCATGAACGACAACTTTTCCATTAAAAACACCAACACCGTTTCCTTTTACAATTCCTTTATAATTTTCGAAAGATTGGCAGTTAGGTACAAGATGATTGATTAAAGTATGGTTATCAATATGTTCATTATATGAGGGAGTGAAAACCCCATTTAATTCAGAGTGACAATTTTCCCCTTCTACATTATTTACAATATTATTCTTAGTAAATAATCCTGAGCAGGTAAACGTATTAGAAATGAATTTACTAGATCGGTCTTGGTTTATACGATCATTCGAAATATTAAAGTTTTCATTTAAATCTTGAAATTTATCTAAAGCTAGAGAAGAGTTTTGTTGAATAGAAAAATTATTAATATGATTTATAAATCCATTTTTTGTAGAGCTTTTTCCTAAAAAGTATTGTTTTATATGTAGGGCTGAATTTTTTGAAAGTAAAACATCTAATCTGGTATTTATAAGACAATTATCGCAAGAAGAAATATTTAGAATATTAATTGTTTCTTCAATGACAATTCCAGCACTAACTTTTAAAGTAATTCCTTCTGTTAAGTAAGACGAATTAAGTAAAGAAAAATAATCATTACCTTTTAAGTTGTTGGAGTAGGAGTTTTTTTCTTTAGAATTAGAGATAAAAGAAACTTCTAATCCCTTTAGAGAAAATAATTTAGAAAGGTTGGGGTTCAACTTTCCGTTTTCTAAAACTATGATAATGCCACTTGTAGAAGGAAGATTAAATGAATTGAGGTTTTGAACATTAAATTCTGAATGATTAATAAATGGGATTTTTTTTAGTTTTTTTAATGGAGCATATTTCCACTCTTCTTCTTTTCGAGTCGGGAAAGTACTTGAATTTAGTTGTTCTAAAGCATTATCAGACTCACCTCCAAATAAGGATATATAATTCAATTTATTTGTAATCAAATTGAAGATTTAATCAGTTTAAGGAATCTATTTTTAGCCAATCGTACCCTTTTTTTTCTAACTCTAACGCCAAATTTTTATCTCCTGTTTTTATAATTCTACCTTCATGAAGAACATGAACAAAATCAGGTACTATATAATCTAGTAATCTTTGGTAGTGTGTAATAACGATGGTGGCGTTTTCAGAAGATTTGAGTTTATTAACTCCGGAGGCTACAATTTTTAGTGCATCAATATCTAATCCAGAATCAGTTTCGTCAAGAATAGAAAGTTTAGGATTTAACATAGCCATTTGGAATATCTCATTTCTTTTTTTCTCTCCACCAGAAAAACCTTCATTTACTGACCTATTTTTAAGCTTATTATCCAATCCTACTAAAGCAGATTTATCAGCTACCATTTTAAGAAAATGTTTTGCAGGAATGGGACTTTTACCATGAAATTTATTCTTTTCATTTAAAGCAGTTCTTAAAAAATTAATATTGCTTACACCGGGAATTTCTACTGGGTATTGAAACGCTAAAAAAAGGCCTTTCCAAGAACGTTCTTCAGGACTAATTTCTGTAATATCTTCTCCTAGAAAATTAATAGATCCATTAGTAACTTCATAATGATCATTTCCAGCTAAAACAGAGGAAAGTGTACTTTTACCAGAACCATTAGGTCCCATAATAGCATGAACTTCTCCTTTATTTACTTGAAGATTTAATCCATTTAGAATTTTTTGATCTCCTATCTTACACTCCAAATCTTTAATCTCAACTAATAATTCTTTCATTTCTTACAGTTTAACCAACTGAGCCTTCTAAGCTGATTTCTAATAATTTTTGAGCTTCCACAGCAAATTCCATGGGCAACTTATTCAATACTTCTTTAGCATATCCATTCACAATTAAGCTAATTGCTTTTTCTTCAGAAATTCCTCTTTGCATACAATAAAATAACTGATCCTCACCTATTTTAGATGTAGTTGCTTCATGTTCGACTGTTGCTGAAGGGTTTTCGCACTCTATATATGGGAATGTATGGGCACCGCATTGGTCAGTCATCAACAAAGAGTCACACTGAGAAAAGTTTCTTGAGTTTTGTGCACCTTTACCTATTTTGACAAGTCCTCGATAACTATTTTGGCTTTTACCTGCAGAAATCCCTTTTGATATTATTGTAGATTTTGTGTTATTCCCTACATGGATCATTTTAGTACCAGTATCTGCTTGCTGAAAATTGTTGGTTACAGCAACTGAATAAAATTCTCCAACTGAATAATCTCCTTTTAAAATACAAGAAGGATATTTCCAAGTTACAGCCGATCCAGTTTCTACTTGTGTCCACGAGATTTTAGAACGATATCCGCATATTCCTCTTTTAGTCACAAAATTATAGACCCCGCCAACACCTTTTTCATCCCCAGGATACCAGTTTTGAACTGTGGAATACTTTATCTCCGCATTATCTAGAGAGATTAATTCTACAACTGCTGCGTGTAACTGGTTTTCATCTCTTTGTGGAGCAGTACAACCTTCTAAATAACTTACATAACTTGAATGATCGGCAATTAAAAGGGTTCGTTCAAATTGACCAGTTCCAGACTCATTTATCCTGAAGTAAGTAGACAATTCCATAGGACATTTAATTCCTTTAGGGATATAACAAAATGATCCATCAGAAAAAACTGCACTATTTAGAGCAGCATAATAATTATCTGTGTAAGGAACAACCGTTCCCATATATTTTCGGACTAAATCGGGATGATTTTGAACAGCTTCTGAAAAAGAGCAAAAAATAATTCCTAACTCTGCAAGTTTTTCTTTGAATGAAGTTGCTACTGAAACAGAATCCATAACAAAATCAACAGCAACTCCGCTTAATTTTTTCTGTTCTTCTATAGAAATTCCTAACTTATCCATTGTTTTTAAAAGTTCTGGATCAACTTCATCTAAACTTTTAAGTTCTTTTTTCTTTTTTGGAGCTGAATAGTAGGATATATCCTGAAAACGAGGTTTTTCATATTCTACATGTGCCCATTTAGGCTCTTTCATTGTCTTCCAAACTTTAAAAGCTTTTAATCGATAATCTAAAAGCCAATGAGGTTCGTTTTTTTTTGAGGATATAAGTCTAATAATATCTTCATTCAGTCCTTTAGGGGCTTTTTCAGATTCAATATCAGTAACAAATCCAAACTCGTAAGACTTATTATCTAATTCTTTTTTTAACTCTTTTTCAGTATAGGACATTTATCTAATTTATAATGAAAAACTTTCACCACAACCACATGTTCTGTCTGCATTAGGATTACTAAAAACAAAACCTTTACCATTTAAACCTCCGGAAAAATCTAGGGTCGTTCCAACCAAATACAAAAAACTCTTTTTATCCACAACAATTTGAACACCGTTGTCTGTAAAAGATTTATCGTTCTCTTGAATTATATGGTCAAATTTTAACTCATACATTAGACCCGAACAGCCACCCCCTTTAACTCCAACCCTAATAAATGAATTTTTTACATCGTCTTCATTCATTAGCTCAAGTGCTTTTAATTTGGCATTTTCTGTAACTTTAATCATAAAGCCTAATTTAGAATAATTATAAACAAGACAAATATACCTATAAAATAATAGAAGATAAAAGAAATTAAAAAATGTATTTCTTATCAGTACTTATTGTTAAACAAAAAAGATCTTAAAGTTTATTACTATTCAACTAAATTTGCCTCCATGAATGAAAAAAATAAAACAATAAACCTTAAAGATTTAGGTGAATTTGGCTTAATTGATAGAATATCAAAAAAAATAAAATCATATCAGAAAACTACTATTTTAGGGCCTGGAGATGATGCTGCTATTATCAATTCTAAAAAAAATATTTTAATTAGCACGGATATGTTAGTAGAAGGAATTCATTTTGACATGTCATTTACTCCTTTAAAACATTTAGGATATAAATCGGTAATTGTTAACGTGAGTGATATATATGCAATGAATGCAACCCCTAGCCAAATTACAGTAAGTCTGGGTATTTCTAGTAAATACACGCTAGAAGCTATAGATGAACTTTATGAGGGTATTCTTTTAGCTTGTGATAAACATAAAATAGACATCATAGGAGGAGATATAACTTCCTGTCTAAGTGGTTTAACTATTTCGATTACAGCAATTGGACAAGCTTTACCTAAGAATATTGTTACAAGAAATGGAGCAAAGGAGAATGATTTATTAATTGTAAGTGGGGATTTAGGTGGAGCTTATATGGGCTTAAACGTTCTTCAAAGAGAAAAAGAAGTTTGGAAAAACAATCCAAATATCCAGCCCGAACTAGATGATTTTAATTACATTCTAGAAAGACAATTGAAACCTGAAGCTAGAAAAGATATAATTGAACTTTTTAAAGAAATTAAAGTAAAACCAACTAGTATGATCGATGTTTCTGATGGATTGGCATCGGAAATTTTTCATTTATGTAAAATGGGAGAAGTTGGATGTCAAATTTATGAAACTAAAATTCCAATAGACTCCAAAACTTATAAAACCTCTATGGATTTTAATATCAATCCAACAGTATCAGCATTAAATGGTGGAGAAGATTATGAATTATTATTCACAATTTCTCAAAAAGATTATGAAAAAATTAAAAACAACCCGAAACTTACTGTAATAGGACATATTACAAATAAAAATCAAGGAATTAATTTAATTGGAAATGGTGATACGATTACCCCACTTCAAGCACAAGGATGGAACCATTTTAACAACTAACTTTTTTATAGCGAGTTATCGCCTTCATCTAAAAACTGATATTGTAATATCCCCAGTTCTGTCATTGGTCTTATGGATATCCATTTTTTATACTTAAGAAACCATTGTCTTTGTATGTTTTTTACGCCTTTTTTAAGAAATGCATCAATAAAAGGATGAACATTTAAGGTGATGGATTTTGCAATACCTTCATTAATTATCGAATTAAGTAAAGACTCAATTTCATCAATAATCAAAATGGAGGCTTGGACCTCGCCTTTCCCCAAACATGTAGGACAAGTTTCGGTAGTTTTAATTTCTGTTTCAGGTCTGACTCTTTGACGAGTAAGTTCCACAACACCAAATCTACTTGGTGGCTGAATATTGTGTTTGGCTTTATCATCCTTCATGAATTTTCTAAAGCTTTCAATTAATTTCTTATTGTTGACTCTATTATACATGTCAATAAAATCTATCGCAACAATTCCGCCCATATCTCTTAACCTTAATAATCTAGCAATTTCTTCGGCAGACTCTAAGTTGGTTTCTAATGCATTAAGTTCTTGATCTGGGTTAGTAGCTTTTCGATTTCCGCTATTAACATCAATTACATGCATCGCTTCAGTATGGTCTATAATTAAATATGCTCCAGATTTTAAGTTAACCTTTCTTCCGAAAGTAGCTTTTATTTGTTTGTTAATCCCTCTACTTTCAAAAAGGCTTACTTTTCCTTGATATAATTTTACGATTTCTTCTTTTTCTGGAGCAATGGTTTTAACATAATCTTTTAATTCTATATAAAGAGATTCGTCATCGACGTGTATATTAGAAAATTCTTTATTAAGTTCATCTCTTAAAACCGTAGTAGCCCTGTTCATTTCTACTAATAATTTTTTTCTAGGAGATGCATCTTTTAACTCTTTATACATCTTAGACCACTTTTCTTCTAAATCTTTTAGATCTTGATCTAATTCAGCAACTTTTTTATTTTGAGCTACCGTCCTAATAATGACCCCAAATTTCCTAGGTCTTATACTATTAATTAATCTCTTAAGCCTTTCTCTTTCCGCGGGATCTTTTATCTTTTGAGAAACTGATATTTTTTCTGAAAATGGAACTAAAACCAAAAATCTTCCGGGGATTGTAACTTCTGCGCTGAGTCTAGGTCCCTTTGAGGAAATAGGTTCTTTTGTTACCTGAACTGCAATTAATTGGTTGGTGGAAAGATGCTCTTTTATCTTTCCATCTTTAAGAATATCGGCTTCTATCTTATTGTAGCCCAGTTTATGAGTGGATTGTTTTCCACTAATAGACATTTGAACAAATTTGTTCATAGATCTATATTGTGGTCCTAAGTCTAAATAATGTAAAAATGCATCCTTTTCATAACCTACATCAACGAAAGCTGCATTTAGACTAGGTACTATTTTTTTTACTTTTCCTAAATATACGTCACCTACATTAAAACGATCGTCTAGACCTTCTTTATGAATCTCAACTAATTTGTTATCATAAAGTAATGCGGTTACAACTTCATCATCTGATGAGTTTACAACTAATTCATACGACACTTGACCTCCTATCTGATAATATCAATGCGGGCGCAATAAAATAAATTATTGCTGTAAAAGAATATATTACTTCTTCTTATGTCTGTTTTTTCTCAAACGCTTCTTCCTCTTATGAGTTGACATCTTATGTCTTTTTCTTTTTTTACCGCTAGGCATATTAATCTTTTAAATTATTAATAAATTCTTTACTTTTTTTTAATCTTATTTTTAACTCCTTCAACAAAAGTTTTTGCAGGCTTGAATGTTGGAACATAATGTTCTGGTATAATGATTGTTGTGTTTTTTGAAATATCTCTTCCAGTTTTTTCAGCTCTTTTTTTCACCACAAAACTACCAAATCCACGTAAATAAACATTTTCTCCTGTTTCCATTGCATCAATGATAGTGTTCATTAATGACTCCACTGTAGCTTGAACAGCAATTTTTTCAATGCCTGTTTTTTCTGTAATTTCCGAAACTAAATCTGCTTTTGTCATAGATAAAATATGATTTTTTACTAACTAATAGCTTGCAAATATAATTTTATTTATGAAAGCCATAAAGCATGAACTGAGTTTTTTATTTTAGCAGTTATGATTGATGAAGATTTTTCTCTAAAACTTATAAAATGGTATCAATTAAATAAAAGAGATTTACCTTGGAGAAAAACTAAGAATCCCTATAAAATATGGATTAGTGAAATTATTCTACAGCAAACCAGGGTCTTACAAGGATTGCCCTATTACATAAGATTTATTGAGAAATTTCCAGACGTACAAAGTTTAGCACAGGCAGACGAAGAAGAAGTACTAAAAATGTGGCAAGGACTTGGATATTACAGTAGAGCAAGAAACTTGCATTTTACAGCAAAATACATTTCCAATGAACTTCAAGGATTTTTCCCAAATAGTTTCAACGAATTGATTCAATTAAAGGGGATAGGTGAATACACCGCATCTGCAATAGCTTCTTTTGCTTTTAATGAACGCAAAGCAGTATTAGATGGGAATGTATTTCGATTATTAAGTAGGTATTTTGGATTGAAAGATCCAATTGATAGTTCCAATGGTAAAAAAGCATTCAAAAAATTAGCATATCAAAATCTTCCGAAAATTAATTTTTCAGTATATAATCAAGCTATAATGGAATATGGAGCTTTACATTGCAAACATGCGATTCCCAAATGCGAAATATGTGACTTAAAAAATAAATGTTGGGCTTATCAAAATTCAAATCAGAATAAATATCCTGTTAAACTAAAAAAAATTAAAATTAAAGAAAGATATTTTAATTATTTAGTACTAACAGATAAGCGACATACATTGATAGAAAAAAGAACTAAAAAAGATATTTGGCAAAATTTATATCAATTTCCATTATTTGAATCAGAAAGTATTGAATTTCAATTTTCAAAAAAGATTACGAAAAATAATTTACTAATAAATAAATTTAAGACTACTCATAAATTATCACATCAGAAATTAAGTATTGTCTTTTGGCATTTTCAATCCAAAAAAATAAAAGACAATTTTAAATTTAAAAAAATTTACATCAAAGATCTATCTAGTTATCCAATACCTAAAATTGTTGAAAATTATATAATTCAAAATACTTCATTTTTTAGATTATAATTAAATTTGGTATATTAATTATTAATTCAATCTATGTCTGGAAGTGTAAATAAAGTCATTTTAGTTGGTAACTTAGGAAAAGATCCTGAAATAAGACATTTAGAAAATGGAGCTACCGTAGCCAATTTTTCAATAGCTACTTCCGAAAACTATAAAGACAGGAAGACTGGAGAGAAAGTATCTCAAACGGAATGGCACAATATTGTTGCATGGAGGGGTCTTGCAGAAATAGCTGAAAAATACTTAAAAAAAGGACAAAAAGTATACATCGAAGGAAAGCTTAAAACTAGAACTTGGCAAGATCAAGATGGTAACAACAGATATTCAACTGAAGTGATTACGGATAACTTAACGATGTTAGGTAGTGGCAACCAAAATGAATCTAAAAATAATTTTGTAGACAATTCAGCGAATCAAGTTTCTGAAAATAAAACATCAGAAAAAGAATTTTCAGCACCAAGCGATGAGGACGATTTACCATTTTAAATTCTAAAATATAAACTTGCCTCCCAACGAATTTACTTACATATTTAAACCACTATTTATTTTAAACATTCAAGACTTTAATTCTTGGATTTCTGTACTAATTATTTTAATTCTCATACTATTATCTGCTTTTCTTTCTGGTTCAGAAGTGGCTATTTTTGGTTTATCCAATAGTCAGAAAAAAAAATTAAAAGAAGAAAACAATAAAAATAGTGAGCGAATTCTTAAGTTACTATCCGAACCTAAAAAACTTTTAGCTACGATTTTAATTGGAAATAATTTAGTAAACGTTGCTATTGTAATTATTTCTTCTTTAATACTAAAAGATGTTTTTAGTAATTATTCTTTTTCTCCAATACTAAACTTTGTAATTCAGGTAATTTTAGTCACCTTTTTAATTTTATTATTTGGCGAGGTAATTCCTAAAGTTTATGCAAATAATTACAATAT
>NZID01000084.1 GCA_002691605.1 Crocinitomicaceae bacterium | reverse complement strand
TTTTAGAATATCTTTTTTATTAAAAGGAACTGCAGCATTATAAAGCCAATTTTCTTGAGATGCTTCGTTAAGGTAGTTTTCAATGAATTCTGATCTCATTCTTTCTAGTGTTTCTGCAATTTCACTAGAATCATAACAAAAATCCTCAAATGATTCATATTTTTCTATCCATTCACCCTCTTCATCTGTAAATTCCATAAAATCCCAGGGTGACCCATTTGATCCGCCAACTTTAGTTTTAATGTCATAAAAGTAATATTGATCCATAACCCCGTCGCCATCATGAGATAAATTAAATATAAGGGTGTATTTTCCATTGGTTTGCACTACGCATGAGGAAACAATTGGAAAACCTTGGTCGCTATTTTCATTATTAAATGTTTTAATGTACGTATAATGTTGGGTGTCTAAGCTACTTTCCTTGGGAGCTACTAAGGATATTGTATACCCTACTGCTTCCGCTTTTTCAATAAATAAAGGCAAATTACGTTCTCCCCAACAAGTAGATACAACTATGGTAGCATCTGTTAAGTTTATTGGGGCCAATAATGCAAAATAATCTTCTCTTTCTTTAGCTTCAACCAAGGTATCAAAAACGCCTGTATTCCCACCAATTTTTTGTTTTATATAATCTTTATCGCCTTGAACTTCATCTGGAAATATCCCCTTAAGTTCCTTAAAAGTACAGTCATTTTTTGTGCAGTAGTCTTGTAGGACTGCTAATGCTAATTTTTCTTCTTCAAAGACACCATTTATGCCGTTAATTTGGTATTCCATATTTTTTTTATTGAATTATAAATTTCTACTATAATTGATAAAAAACAATAGTATTTAAGCTTTTTCTTTATCAAAATTACTCGACTGTGGAGAGGTGAATATTTTTACACCAAACTTTTCTTCAATTGCTGCATTTAATTGACCATTTTTAGGATTTGTATGAACATTTTATTACTCCAAAATAACTGAATCACTAACTTTCATTTTATACCTCGATTCTGCGAATTTTAATATAAACTTTACTTTCATAATTTAAAATTTGATACTATTTAACCTACTCCTTTTTTATGTTTTTTTTCAGTTTATTCCAACAATGATCTTATTATTAATCTGTTTTAGCTATAAAGCATTCAAAGTTTCCTGGTCATCCTGTTCTTGCAAGCAAGATTTAAAATTATTTAATTCATCTTCAGAGGCTTGGTCTTTTAATGCGATGGCTTTTGCAGCTGCAGTTTTATAGATAGGGGTATCAAAAAATGGAGAATTCCAATTTTCGTCATAACAGATAGTAGTATAATCTTCAAAAGTAGTCGCTATTTCTAGTGCTTTTTCACCTGCTTTTGTCACTAGCTCTTGATTTTCATAATATTCCTCCGTCAAATGCCCTCCAACCAAATTAACCAATTCATATACATTATCCATTGCTTCTATAGCGTAATAATAATTTTCGTTGGCAAATTGTTCGCATTCCTCTCTGTCTTCGAAAGGTGCAAACTGCATCTGAATACAAGAACCTAAAATACAATAATCCGTAGCAGTTTCTGCACGCTCTGCAAGTTTGGTAACCAGTTCTCCCCAAAGAACTGCATAATCGATATTGGTTTTGGTAATACCCTCTTCTTTATAATAAGCACGATAACACAAATTGCCAAAGTGCATATTTACCATACTTGCAATTTCGAAGAGTGGTAAGTTAATTGCTTGGCCTTCAATTGTATTGTTTGTTGCCATTTCAACTAATAGAGGCTCATAATCTAAAGCATCTAATTTTTCTTTGTTTAAAGCTTTTTCAAGGGCTATTTGAAATTCGTAACCACATGTAGCAGCTATAAGTGCTGTGATATTTTCTTTAGTCATATTTATTTAATAATATTCAATCCTGTATTTATCATGTTTTAAAATGACTATACCTTACTACGTTGCATTAATCTAAGTTTATCTGCACCAGGGAACATAGAGTTGCACCACGAATTTAAAACTTCATCTCTATCGCCACTACTTCCTAGCTTACTCCAAGTTTTATGATCCACCATGGTTTCAAATGTTTCTTGCTTTGTTGTATTTCCTCTAATTACGTCAACTTTTACTTTTATTTTAAACATAATTTTTAATTTTAAATTATCACTGATTCATTATATGTTGTTTTTGGGTTTTGCTATTTAACCAAATTTTCATTCACTTGACCACTAATTAAATTTTATTAGAAAATCATAAGTCATATTAAATTTCTTTCCATTCTACATCATTCATATTTAATGAGAATGAAAATTTATGTCCAATAAGTTCTTCAAAAGCTTTTTGAGTTTTAGGTCTTTCAGGTTTACTAACACCGCTTTGTTCTACAATAACACTCATATGGGGTTCTAAGTATTTTCCTTTACCTACCGCTTTTTTTTTCTTAATATTTACTTGAAATTTATATGCCATTTTTATTTTTTTCAATTTAATTAGTAATATGCGAAAAAAAAATTAAAAAATTAGTACATACTTAGTACATTTAATTATAAAACTAAATTAAAATAAGAAATCTGCTTTTTGTCCATAACATGTTTAAAAGTCATTTTATCTAATACACCTTATTGCACTTTCTCAATTGTCTGATTTACAAACTCAAAGTGAAACAATTTAAATAAATTATGACATCCTTTAATACCTAATTTTTTAAATGGTTTTTTTGGACTAAAGCCAATACCATTTAATATCTGCATACAACCCAACTTTAATAATTCAATATCTTCACTACTAAATGAACTATCCGGTAAATTAAATGCGTCGGAACTAGCATAATTTTCAGCACCATCTCTAAGAAAATAATAAGCTTTAGTATATAAATAAGGAAATCTGTTTTCTAAACAAAGATGGGTATCTTCATCTGAAAATTGATTGATTAAAGATTCTAATTGTTCTGTAACATTTTTCAAATTTTACTATTTTATATTATTTAAATACTTTAAAACACTAATCCAATCTGGGAATAAATCACTGCCAAAATGAATCCATTTTCCTTGAAATTCTGAAGCTCCGTTAAATTTTCTGTCATCAATTAAAAAATCTCCCTTTAATAATTGTTTATGATGTGATAAAATCAAACGTTTCCTAATTAATTTTTCATCAAAATATTTTGCTACCCATAGCCTTTTATGCATCCATGCTTCAGGATTATCCCAAGGAGCAGTAGATAAAAAATAGACATCAAAGTCGGAATTTGAAAGTAGTTGATTTACCGATTCTATAGCATTAGAAATGGGCTCTAAATTCTCATACAGTCCTGGCAACTTATCTGGTCTTCCAATATATGGTGAAACCGAAGACATTGGATGAGCTATTCTACCCTTTTCAAAATCTGCTACTACCCCATCTAAATCAATGTAAATAATTTTCATAAAAAATAATTTTTATTTATAAGAAGATATACAAACTTTTTCGTCATAAATTTCCCCAGNTTCTTNAAAATAATATCTCATGTATATTTTACCATTGTACTTTTGATTGTNATTTATAAAAACACNGGCTNCAGAATCAATTATTTCGAAACTCGAAGAATGCTNATCTGGCTCATCATTAACAAAAGAATAACCACCATAAATTAGTGCTGGTNCTATAGATACCCCAAAATATTTAGAAATGTNGGTTGAAATAGCCAAATAAAGATTGGAATTGGATAGCCATAGTTCGTTTACAGAAAAGTCATAATTAAAATCATTATCAACCCCCTTACAAGAATTGCCAACAATTTCAAAATTTAATTCCTTTGNCTGTGATGTTTCCGAATCTCCACAATAAATGGTTTCTNATAAACTATCTTTCGGAATTAAACCCCAAGTCATTACAATTCTTTCCATCTTTTTTTAAGGAATACAATAAAGTATTTTTAAAAAATTACAAATGAAAGTAGTAGTTTTTTTCAACGTCTTCCATTATAAATAGTTCAAGTTTGTTAATTTATCAAACCTTATTCCAACCTTTTTTCACATTCTCTAAAATTTCATTAGCAATAATCTCTTCTATTTGCTTTTTAGAATCAGAAACTTTAATTTCTTTTTTAAGCATCTCTTTTCTNNTAGGACTAAAGTCAGTATAATGATAAACATAAGCAGGAAACTCACCACTAGACTCTTTATTAGTTTTCCAAGTCATAAACTTTCGTACCATTTTCATTCCCTTACTTTCTTTTACATAAACTTCTCGATGTAAAACCTCACTTTCCTTTAATTCTAATTGATCTAATATACTTGTTCCTAAAGAAACTACTTTAGTAATTTGGGATAGTCCAGTATCTTGCTCAGAAACTTTTTTATCAGCTCTATGTTTTATAAAAACTGGAGCTATTACACTGGCCATAGGTTGCTTACCAAGTGCTATATAAGAACCGTCTTTATAATTTAAACACATTTTTATAATGGCACCTTTTGAATTTTCTGCAAATACATCTAAACAACTAAACTCTATTACCTGAGTAGGTTCTACCATGGTAAAAGCTACATTGGAACCAGAAACTTCAATATAATTAGAAGCTACTTTTTTCTTTTCTAAATCTTCAAGAAACTTTTTTCGATCTTCTTCTGAATAGCCATTTCCTACTTTTGTCAAAATCAAATATTGATCTTTAGCAACAACTAATCCCACCAANATCTCTTTGAGCATACCCGACCTACTGCCCTCACCCAAAGAATATCCTAAAACAACTGCGTCTAAGGTAATTAATGGTTTTACTTTGTAAGTAGGAGCATTATCCGCTTTTACAATTAAGCCCTCTTGGCCGTTATCCTCTACAATGTTTTTATAAAGGGCAACAATATCTTTTCTACTTTCTACAAAATGATGCTTAACCGCATGGCAGGATATACCCTCTTTTAAAAGAGTATTTAACTTTTCTTCCGTAATTTTTATGTTTTGATTGAACTCCTCGCCATTAAGTAAAAGAAGNTCAAAAGCGGCAAAATAAATAGATGCTGATTTTTCGTCTAACTGCGAGGTCATATCAAAAGAACGGGTTCTTTTACCTTCTTTATATAAATATAATTCACCGGCTAATAAAATACTTTTACATTGGCCTTTAAATAAGTTATTAGCTTCTTGTAACAAAGGTAAATCCGTTATTACATTTCCACCGTGATTTATAAGTTCTGCTTTTTCTCCATCAAAGCTAAGTAAGTACAAATGTCCATCGTATTTCTTGGATACCGCATAAATATCTGCTTCCATAATTTTAGAAGTAATTTCTTCTTTCGCCACTGGTAAATATCTAGAAGCGGTCTGACGTTTGTATTTTTGTGCTAATTCCATCATATTTAAAATATTTTAATCTACGGGAAGAGGTTTTAGTTCTTGATCCGTTAAATGTAGTACTAAACAATATTTTTCTCCCTTTACTCTTCCTTCTAAAAAAGCTCTATATGGTTTTCCNCCATCATTCATAACTAGTGGTTCTTTTCCAGATTTTCCAGCACCCAACATCATTAAAGAATCTTTATCAGAAAGTTCTTTTGCCATTTCAAACAAGAAATCATAAGTTAAACCGTTTACATGCTTAAGCTGGTATTTTTTGTTAAAAACTAGTTTGTTGTATACCTTAGATTTAGGCATCATTTTACCAGTCCAATTAACAATACTTTGATCGGCAATATTACTTTCATTGTACTTTGGCTCTCGTTCTTGCTTAAGTTCCGCTTTGGGAGAAAATATTTTTTCTACTTTTTTGACTCTAAAAACGGGTTTTTGATCTTCATTAATATATACTCTTGAAACATTCTGAATATATTTTCCATATAAATTAATATCTATTTCTGGATCTGAATTTATTAATTCATCTGAAAGTCTACCAGCTAATTGCATTTGAAAGTCCACACCTTCTTGAGGTTTTTCATCATAATTAGACAGTAATGTTTCAGAAGTATGTTTTGAAGTACCTTTTACCACTCGTTTATTAATCACTTTTTCGCCTGTTTCCATTACCATTTTAATTTTTCCCTTAGGATTTAAAGATTTGAAGGTAACTTCAGCATCTCTTTTTTTTTGATTGGCTAATTTTATATATCTAATCATAATTTCATTTTTTTAAAACATGGCAAAGTCCATGTCATCGTCTTCAACTANCTCATTNTCTTCAGGAACCAATTCTTTTTCGTTGTCTTCTAAACCTATAAATTCTAAATCAGAACTCATACCTGTAACTGCAAAAACCTCGTTTTCATTAGAAAGAATAAATGCATCATCTCCTTCATAATCCGCTCTGTAATTGAAAACAAAATAGAATATTTTTCCCTCGTTTAATTCACTTAATAATGCTTCTTTATTTTCTTCAATATTTAACTNGTAAACAGATTTAACAGCAACGGATAAATATTCATCTATCGTTGCTTCTCTTAAAATTACTTTTTGATCGTATATAGAAGGAACCTTGTCTACTTTTTCTCCGTTTGAATTCACCCCTACTAAAGTGCTTTTAGAAACAGTTTCTCCCTTGCTGTTTANTGAAACTAAAGAAGTTGATCCAGAAGGCATTACATAACTTCCTTCAGCTAATCCAGCTAATTTGCACTTACTTCCATTTTCATCAAAAACTTCTGTAATTGACCATCCATATATCTTTTTACGATCTACTTTTTTTAGCTCAGCTTTGATGCTTTTGCCATTAAATGAAAATTCTGCTTGTCTTGCCATAGTTATAAAATGTATTATAAATTAAAAACTAGTCCTAAATTAGTATTGAAATCTCTATCCTTTAAAATTGATGGAGGTTCGCTATCAAAACGGTACTCTAAATCTAAACTNATAGATAACCATTGATTTATCTGAACCATTAAATTGGTTTCATTCAATAATCTAAAGTCCTGTAAATTACTTAAGTACTGCTGAAAGTATGTAGTATTTACAATAGTGAATTTATCTACAACATCAATAATACCTACCAAAGAAAATATGGACCTTGNGTAATTGGTATTGTATTTTTCGGATANAGGTAGATCAANTNTATTTAAAACTTCTTTTTCTTGCATAACACCTGCNCTTAAATCTAACTCATATCTAACGGATGAATCTTTTTTAATATCNANTANATTTNNTCNGTAACCANCNCCNGCTAATAATCGCTGTTCTAANAGTAAAATAGCATTGGACTGTACTTGGGTAAAAGCAAAAAATCTACTTTTATCATTAATGAAGTAATTGTATCTAAATTGNGTAAATAAACTATTGGAAACTTCTTCGTTATCTTCATTTATATATTCACCTCCAGAAAGTAGTCTTAAATAATGTTTGTCATTTTTATAAGAAAAATTTAAACCATATTCTAAAAGTAATACAGACGCGTTTCCACTTATAGAACTNCCTGAAAGTTCGGAGGAAANCCCNAAACCCTCGTCATTAGTTGTAAATAGCTTTTCTGTATTTACAATAGATTGAGAATTACATACNATANTCANAANAATNAGTAANACTNTAAAAAGTGATGTTTNATATANATTAATACGGATCATTTATAAAATTATTAAAGTCTATCTAACCAAATTAATTGATTTTGCTTTGAGCGGATTTTAAAACATATTAAATATAGTATAATTATACAATTTTAAAATTTATTTTTTAGTACAACTATAGTACATTTAAATTATGATTAATATTTTAAAGAAAAAAACATCAGAGAAAGTAGGATTTAAAATTAAAGATTTGAATTCCTGCATTCAATTAAGTAATATTATTTTAGAAAATAATGATGAATTTGTTAGCTACAACACCTTAAGAAGATTGTATAAAATAGTTAAGGGTACTGACCTACCCTCTAAAAAAACATTGGATATACTTTCCAGATTTAACGGATACCACAACTACCAATACTTTATCAAAACTTACAAATTTGAAAATAAGTGGAAATTACAGAATGATGTTTACGAAATTCAAAATAGTAACGATATAAATCTTCTTCTAACTTTTTTAAAGAAAATACTTAAATCTAAAGAAAATCATATTTCTATTCTAATACAGATTCTTAGAGAATTATTACTTCAAAAAAAATACCATCAACTCTATAAGATTTTTGCTTTAAAAGAACTAGAAATAAAAAACCTTACTTATGATGAAGTCACTCATATAGGAAACGGAATAGGACTTTTATTAAGGAAAATAAATTTAGAAGATGAGGTAATTAAAACGCTACTTAGCATTAAAAATTACCAAGATTTGGTTTATACGATGTTTGTCGATTACGCAAATTTAAACACCTACTATTTTCAACATATTAAGCTTTTTAAAACTATAAAATCAAAAGATTATTTAGTGGCCTTCTCCCTCTGTATTGAAAACTTAAATAGTTATTTGAACTTAAAGCAAATACCTCATTCAAACATAAGTTTAAAGGAATATTATCACCCCATTTTAAAAAGTAGAATTATTGCCCAAAAGCTATTTGTTAATTATAAAAACATAATAAACCACTTAGATAAACATTATGAAATACCAAAATTTACTAAACTACCTATTGAATATTTTTATGAACTAATAATCACCGCAATGATCACTAAAAATAGCGTAGTAATGGAGTGGATAATTGATAAAGTAGAAGATAACAAAGAAGAAAATTACATATTTCATATAAGACATATTCAACACTATTTCATAATGAAATCTTTATACTTTGCCCTAAAAAAAGAAAGAAAACAATTTAAAGAAAGTAGGAAACTTTATTCAGTGGAAGCTGGATCAACGTCGTATAAAGAAATGTTAGAAATATTTATAATTATTGCCCAATATCAGTTTGCAAACGCCTCCGAAAGAATAAACTTAAAAAATCAGTATTTACAAACTACAAAAAAATTGACCTACCCACTTTTTGATGAGAATTATCTAATTCTTAGTGCAATCCCTTAGAAGCCAAATACCTTTCAGCATCCAGTGCAGCCATACATCCAGTACCAGCTGCAGTAACCGCCTGACGGTAAACGTGATCAGCAGCATCTCCAGAAACAAAAACCCCCTCAATATTGGTTTTAGAAGAATCTGGATTATTTATTATATATCCACTTTCATCCATTGTTAACCAAGGATTAAATACTTTAGTATTTGGAGTATGTCCAATGGCTATAAATACACCAGTACAGGATATCTCATGCTTTACTTGGGTTTTATTATTGATCACTTTTACTCCAGTAACCACATTACCGTCCCCTAAAACTTCTTGTAATTCTGTATTATGTAAAATTTCTATATTTTCAATACCTCTTACCCTATCGGCCATTATTTTAGAAGCTCTGAATTCATCTCTTCTAACTAGCATGGTTACTTTCGTACAAATGTTGGCTAAATAGGAAGCCTCTTCACAAGCAGAATCCCCAGCACCAACTATCACTGTTTCTTGACCTTTATAGAAAAAACCATCGCAAACTGCGCAGGCGGAAACACCTCCACCATTTGATAAATAATGTTGTTCCGAATCTAATCCTAAATATCTGGCTGAGGCTCCCGTGGAAATAATAATAGTGTCAGAATGTATTTCTAATTTATCATCTACCCAAACTTTATGAACTGGACCCGTAAAATCTACTTTGGTAATCATTCCCGACCTCACATCGGCACCAAATCGCTTGGCTTGCTCTTCTAGATCTACCATCATTTGGGTTCCGTTCACCCCTTTAGCATACCCAGGGAAATTATCTACGTCTGTGGTGGTGGTCAATTGACCCCCAGGCTGTAAGCCTTGGTATAATACAGGAAACATGTTAGCTCTAGATGCATAAATGGCTGCCGTAAAACCTGCGGGACCAGAACCTATAATTAAACATTTTAGTTTTTCAATAGTTGACATAGTACTGTATTTAAAGCATGCAAATATATTATTTATGAATTTGTATAAGAAATAAACTTATTCACAAATTAAAGTATCATACGAAACTCCGTAACCATAAAAAATACCTAAGCCATCCCCGTGAACATTATAGGGTAAATTGCCTGAGGAAGCAAAAATACTTCCATTGGAAGCCGCTGCATTTTCCATAGCCCTTACGTATAAATATATTGGATAAGTTGTAGTAGTTGATTTTACTAAAACCGTATCTCCAGTTTTAAAAAAACCTCTTTCTACACCATCGTAATCAGGACCTTCAAAGTTTCCATCTTCTCCCCTTGCAAAAATAAAATCAAAAGTAAGTCCATTGAATAATTTATCGTCTGTAGAACTCCCAATAGGTGCTAAAGGACGGCTGTCCTTTACTGTGCCTTTTACATTGTCAAATGGTGGGGGATAATTGTATTTATAGGTATTAATTCTTTGTGCAAACCATCGATAACAATTCCCCAAAGTATCTGGATCCGTAAACTTGGCTCCTATTAATCCTAATGAATCATAGGCCTCATATTTTTCAAACCATAAACTATCAATAAATAGGGGCTGGGGAATTTTCGCATTTGCAAAAATAGTTTTATCATTGGAGTTTATCGTCAAACTATAGTTTTTTCCAAATTGACCAAAGGCAGATAAATCTAATGAAGAGTAAATGTAAATTCCATTAAAATTAAATTCCTGCAACAGAAAGTCTTGACTCCCATCATTAAGAATTACTTCTGCATCGTGAACAAAAACTTCATTTAATAAATTGGAGTCTATTGGATCAAAATATCCCTGGCTATTGGTTAAGACAACTCTAGGAGGAAGTCCACTTTCAACGATTGCCTCTAAAATTAATGTTTGCTCAGTCTCAGGTAATGTGAATTTAATTGGCTTAGTGCAACTTAATATAAAAATTAAAAATAAGTAATATAGTTTTTTCATTAAAATTTAAAATTCCAAGTTATGCTAGGTAGAATAGGAAACAAAGAAACTTGACTCGCTCCAAATTCTGCTGTGCCTTCTAGTGGATCTCCACTGTAATCAAAAAATATAAAATAAGGGTTAGCTCTATTATAAAGATTGTAAACGGATATATTCCAAGAAGATACTACCTTCTTTTCTATTCTTTCAGATTTATTAGTTTCTTTATTGAACACTTCCTTGAAAGGTTTCGAATCAATAGTAACTGAAATATCTAATCTATGATAAGGATCTAAACGATATTGATTTCTTTTACTCCAAACTGTAATAATTCTATTTTCTTCTAAAGAAAACCATCTTCTTTCGGGTAATGATAAAGAATTTCCAGTAGCATAAACAAATACTGCCCCTACATTTACTCTATCATTAATTTGGTATTGTGCAACAATAGATAAATCATTTCTTCTGTCATATTTTGCTGGAAACCAATCTCCATTATCAATTTCATCAAATTTTCTCATGGTTTTGGAGTAAGTATATCCAATCCAGCCATTAAAATTCCCCATTCTTTTCTTCAAAAAAAACTCAGCTCCAAACGAATAGCCATTCCCGAAAGTAAGTTGATTATCTACATTATTATTAAGATTATCTTCTGGAAAAGAATTTTCTTTATATTCGATCAAATTTCTTAAATCTTTGTAATAAAGTTCTATTGAAGTCTCGTACTTATTTTCATTAAAGTTTTTAAAATAACCCAAACTATATTGAGTTCCTATCTGGGGTTTAACTATTTCAGTACTTGGAAACCATAAATCAGTAGGAAGAGAGACTGAAGAAATAGAAGCTAAATGTATATACTGATAATTATGAGCAAAACCGATTTTAAAGGAAGATTGATCAGGTAATAAATACCTAGCTGAAAATCTTGGTTCTGGACCAAAATAAGTTTTAATAGTTTGAAAATTAGAATATTCACGAGTGCTGTCTGTTACTCCTGAATTTGGATTTTTAAAATATCTTGTGAAAGGACCGATGTGTTGATACATAGATAATCTAAATCCTAAGTTAATTTTTAAACTTTCGTTTATATTCCATTCATCTAATAAATAGATAGCTGATTCATTTCCAAATACTTTTACATCGTCTTGAGTATCAAACTCTACATCGCCTGAACTTGCAGATAAACTAGAGGGAATAAACCGATGAAAAGTATAATTCCATCCAAACTTAAAATTATGCAACGAACTATGGTAATAGGTAAAGTCTTGTTTTAGGTTATAGTCTCTAATACCTGAAGCTAATTTGAAATTAAAACTGCTAGAACCGCCTTCAAAAGCAAAATTATAATCTGTGAAAACAGCAGTCGTATTGACAAAGATTTTATCGCTAAATAGATGATTCCATCTTAAAGAGGCAGTTGCATTACCCCAAGGAACATTGAACATAAAATCTAAGTCTTGATTATTAAATGTAAAAACATCTCTGCCAAAATAACTGCTTAAATAAAGTCGGTCTTTATCTGATAATCTCCAGTTGAGCTTAGCGGTTAAATCATAAAAAAAATAACCAGAACCTTTAAAAGAAGAAGTATCTGGAATAAAAGGTTCAGTAAGGACATCTATATATGTTCTTCTACCAGAAATTATGTATGAAGCAGTGTCTTCTTTTATTGGCCCCTGAAGTGTAAGTCTTGAAGCAATTAGACCTATTCCTCCGTCAGCTTGAAAACTTTTATAATTACCATCTTTCATTGTTATGTCTAAAACAGAAGATAACCTCCCCCCATAATTTGAAGGCATGCCCCCTTTAATCAAAGAAACATTTTTAATTGCATCTGCATTAAAGACAGAAAAAAAACCAAATAAATGGGAGGCGTTGTAAACAGTTGCTTCGTCTAATAAAATTAAATTTTGATCAGGACCACCACCTCGGACATAAAAACCAGTATTGCCTTCTCCTCCAGAAGAAACACCAGGTAAAAACTGTATTGTTTTAAGAATATCTACTTCACCCATAAAAGCAGGAATGGTTTTCACTTTATCCATAGACAATTCAATTTTACCCATTTGAGTACTTTGAGTATTTTGATCCGATTGTTTAGATTCAATTATCACTTCATCTAAAACATCCTGTTTCTCAGATAATTCGATATTGAGTCGTAAATCTTTATTTAAATCAATAGATTTTTCAATTTGATTATATCCAATATAAGAATACCTTACTGTAGTTGATTGACTTAAAATTGTGATGGAATAAAAACCATATACATTTGTTGAAGTACCCATAGCGTTATTTTCAATAAAAACACTAGCACCAACAAGTGCTTCACCAGTTTTAGCGTCTTTAATGTAGCCGCTTAGGGTGTATTGTTGGCCATAAAAAATCATGGTAAATAACAACAATAGAAAAGTTAATTTTACTTTCACATTGCGAAACTAATAATTTTGTTTAAATATTAAATAGAAAAGTTAAACAACTTTATTAAAATATTTAATATTCAAAATTTTGATTAATTAAGTATCTTTAAGAAAAAATAAAATGGATTTATCGGAAACATTATTAGAAAGAATTGGATTTGGAAAAAGATTATTAGCTTTTATAATAGATTTAATAATTTCTTCTACACTAGGAATTATATTAGCTTCATTTGCAGGTATAACACTACTAGAATTTTTTTTTGAAACTTCTCAAGTAAATGAAACTATGGCTGCTGTAGAATCAATCAATTCTGGTATGGGAGATATTGTAAAGAAATTTTTTATTAACGTATCAGGAGTTGGAGCAATTAGTTTTATAATCATGATTATTGAAGGAATAACAGGACAAACCCCAGCAAAAATGATATTAGGTATTATTAATGCTAATCAGAATGGAACAAGAGCTACAACAAACGTTCTTATATTGAGAACTGTATTAAAAAATATCTCTTCAATATTTTCTTTAATAGCGGTAGTTTTAAGCATATCTATTATTAGAACCATTGGTTCGTTCTTGGGATTTATTATTTTCATAGGTTGTTTTTTTGTTCTAGGTACCAAAAAGGAATCCATACATGATATGATTGCTAAAACCGCTGTTTTTAATAAAGCTGAACTCAAGTAAATACCTCAATTAACCTTGATTCCTTTTGCTAGTTTTTGAGCTTTATTAACTAATTTATATATATCTTCTGAACCATAAGTTAAGGTTACTGCCATTCTTCTAAATGGTCTTGTAGAAGGTTTACCAAATATTCTTATGTCAGAGTTAGTGGAATTCATAGCTTGATATAGCCCAGAAAATTTAGGTGATTTGGTGGATGAATCATGAGCTAAAACAACAGCTGAAGCTCCGTTTTTTAATAGTTTAATTTCTGGAATAGGTAATCCTAATACTGCTCTTGTATGCAATTCGAATTCATTGAAATTTTGAGTTCCAGCTAGGGTAACCATTCCAGTATCGTGTGGTCTTGGTGATAATTCAGAAAAATAAGTAGCCTCCTTTGTAACAAAAAATTCTACTCCCCAAACACCTGCACCACCTAAAGATTTGGTAACTTTATATGCCATTTCTTGAGCTTCTTTTAAGCGATCTGCATCCATGGGCATGGGCTGCCAACTTTCTTGATAATCCCCTCTTTCTTGTCTATGACCAATTGGCGGACAAAAAAGAGTTGGACCCTTATTTTGAGTTACAGTAAGTAAAGTAATTTCATAATCAAAATTGATGAAGCCCTCAACAATAACTTCTTGTAAATCTCCTCTGGAACCTTCAATTGCATAATTCCAAGCCATTTTAATATCAGACTCTGATCTTATTACGGACTGTCCCTTTCCAGAACTTGACATTAAGGGCTTTACCACACAAGGATAACCACAAAGAGTAACTCCATCATATAATTCTTCTAAATTAGTAGCATAAGAATAGGTTGCTGTTCTTATATTTAAATCTTTTACAGCCAAATCTCTTATTGATTTTCTATTCATAGTGTAATTTGCTGCTTTGGCACTTGGTACAACTTGATAACCCTGATTTTCATATTCATAAAACCTTTCTGTTCTTATAGCTTCTATTTCTGGAACTATTAAATCTGGTTTATATTTTTCTACAAGAGCATCGAGTTGATCACCATCTAACATATTGATAACTTCTCTTTTTTGAGCTACCTGCATAGCTGGTGCATTGTCATAACTATCCACCGCAATAACATATTGACCTAGCCTCTGACAAGCAATTACAAATTCTTTTCCTAATTCACCTGAACCCAATAAAAGTATTTTTTTCATATAAATATTTTAACTTATGTTATATTTTAAATCCAATAATGGTTTTAAAATTTTAGGTCTAATCATAGAAAGCTGAAAATAGGGTTTTTGAATAGCTCCATAGCCTCTGATAAATCTTTCAATAGACTCTACCATAGTTCCTTCAAAATCAAATTCTTTGGCAAATGTACTAGCTAATTTTATTCCTTCCCACATTACTAGAGACATAGCCTCACTATTTCTAAAATAAGGGTTACTTCCACCAATAAGATAGTACACAGTTTTAGCACTCCAAACTAGGAATATTCCTGAATGAATTTGGTTATTACTATCTTTTGCTAAAAGAATTTTACAACAATTATTTTTTTTACAACTATCAAAAAGTTTTTTAAAACCTTTTATTTCGTAAGGAACTTTTAGTTGTTGCCTATTGAAAGTCATTTCAAAAAGTGAAAATAATTCATTGATATTCTCTGATTCTTCTACATTAAGTAGTTTTTCTGCTTTTTTTATATTTTTTCTTGTACTACTACTTAATTCATTGAAAAGATCGTCTTTTCTTTTAAATATGTCTTTTAAAATATAAGTATATTTTACAGATGTTTTATACCCTTTCCAAACAAAAGGTAATATATTCTGAATACTGTAATGAGACTTTATTACATGGATATTGGCCTTAGGTAATTGACTTATTAGAAAG
>NZID01000083.1 GCA_002691605.1 Crocinitomicaceae bacterium | reverse complement strand
ATATGTGCACCAGTACCATTAACTGTTAGTTGATTATTAGTATATACGTAGGTGTATGAACCTGAACCGTCATGAGGAGCTACAGGAGGACCACATTGTTCAGAAGTAACTCCTTGAAATGGTTCTAGCCAAGTATTTCCGTCCATGTAATGCATGAAATTTCCGTTGGCATCAAAAGTTACTGAATCATCAAATATACAGGCTCTAGAAGTTAAATCGTTAGCAGAACTACTCCACCAAGAATAATCTGTTTGAGATGGACCTACTGCAAGAGCTCCGGGAATTTGTGCCAATCTCCAAGTACCTTCAACTTGAGAAGAAATATTTAAAGTCATTAACAGAGATATTACCGTGTATATCTTTTTCATATTCTATTATTTTGATAGTATTTAATAATTGATTTTAAAGACTAATTTAATAAAAATAAAAAAAACCCGCCTTTAATGACGGGTTTTCAAGATTATAAAAATTAAAATATTATCTTTTGATAAATTTTGTATTTATTACAGAACCATCATAAGAATTAAGTTCTAAAAAATAAACCCCATTAGTTAATGTTTCAATATTTAAAATAGCTTGATTACTAGAAATATTTCTAACCATAACTAAATTACCAATCATGTTATAAATATTCACAGAATTTAATTTATATGCAGATTGTATGTTTATGATCCCATTAGATGGATTTGGAAAAATAGACAATTTATTATCTAATTGAGTAATTCCAGTTCCAGGTGTATCACATGAACCAAACTGTAGGTTTAATGTAGTATCTTGGGTAAAACCTCCTAATAAATTATTTCTGTCATTATAGTTACCTGGATCAGCACAAGGTTGACCAGAAATATCTTCTTTACAAGACCAATCTGAGCAATTTCCATTCAAACAAATAAAATGACCACCTGCAGCATCCAAACTCATACTACCAGACCAAATACCGTCACCATCAGAATCATCTAACAGTAAAGCATCATTTCCACCAACAAATCCACCGCCAATATAAATACCATCAGCAGAAACATTTCCAGCAATTAAATCGGTATGTACATTGAAAGTAACTGTATATGTAGTTGGTGGTGGTGGTGGTGCTGCACTAGTCTTAGAGTAAATGAATCTCCACCACCCTGAACCTCCACCTGCACTTTGTATATCTGCAATCATCTCTCCATTAGCACCGAAAGAAATTTCATAAACTATTGATTGGGCAGCATTTGCAGGATCAGAGATTTCACCTCCATTAATTGCTTTAGGTAATCCTATATGAGCACCTAACCCGTTAACAGTAAGTTGGTTATTAGCATAAGTATAGGTAAAGGTTCCAGAACCATCATGAGGTAATACTGGAGTTCCACATTGTTCTGAAGCAACTCCTTGCCAAGTTTCTAGCCAAGTACTTCCATCCATATAGTGCATCATGTTACCAGAAGCATCAAAAGTTATAGAATCATCAAATAAGCATGCTCTAGTAGTTAAATCACCCGTACTATTAGACCACCAAGATCCATCACCTTGATTGGGTCCTACTGCGAGAGCACCTGCTTGTTGAGAAAGTTTCCAAGTACCTTCAACTTGAGCTGAAAAGCTTAATGAAATTGATAATAAAAATAAAGTATATATTTTTTTCATATTATGTATTTAGTTAATTGTAAAATAAAAGTTATTGTATTTCTTACACTAATTTACAAAAAAAAAATAAATTAACTGATATTAAATTAACTATTTATTAATATTTAAATATTGATTATTACAGTTAATAATTAAATTTTAGGAATGTTTGTACATTAAGGATATATTTAATTATGTTAAATTGTCAAAAAGACCTATTTAGTCTTGATTCCAATATCACTTATTTAAATTGTGCTTACAAAGCGCCTCTTTTAAAAAAAGGAGAAAAGGAATTATTAAAAGCAATAGAAAATGAAAGAAACCCATTTAAATTAAAAGCAAACAATTATTTTGAAATAACTGAAAAAATAAGAAATAAATTCTCCAATATTATAGGATCTCATTCTAACGAAATCGCCATTTTACCATCTACTTCTTATGGTTTTGGAAATGTATTTAATAATATAAAAATTAATGGTAGTCATGCTATTACCATTGAAAATGAATTTCCTAGCGGTTATTTTGCGATAAAGAATTGGTGTGCTAAAAATAGTATTTATTTAAGAACCATTAAAAGAGCCAATTTATCCGCTAAAGAATGGAATAAAAAGATCATTGATTCAATAAATGTAAAAACTAATATTGTTTTACTATCATCTATTCACTGGATGAATGGGACCAAAATAATGTTAAAAGAAATTGGAGATAAATGTAAAAAAGTTGGGGCTTATTTTATTGTAGATGGGACTCAATCTGTTGGAGCCTCGCAAATGGATGTAAAAAAATTGAATATTGATGCACTAATATGTGCCGGATATAAGTGGCTCTTTGGACCTTACTCTATGGCTCTAGGATACTTTTCTAAAAAATTTCATAATGGAACACCAATTGAAGAATCTTGGATGAATAGAACCAATGCCTTAGATTTTAGTAACTTAACTAATTACGATCCTAATTACAAACCTATGGCAGGAAGATATAATGTTGGAGAAACTACCAATTTTTTGTTGTCTCCTATTATGTTAAACGGATTAAAGCAAATAAATAAATGGGGAGTAAATAATATCGAAAAATACTGTAAAAAATTAGCAAATATTATTATTTCAGAATTAAGGCCATTGAATATAAAGTTTGAAGAAAAAGAATTTTTTAATTCTCATTTATTTTCATTGGGATTACCTAAAAATATCAACGCTGTAGAATTTAAAAGGAAACTTGATGAAAATCATATTTTTTTATCTTTAAGAGGAAATAGTATAAGAGTTTCTATAAATGTTTTCAATGATGAAAACGATATTGAAAGGCTCATTTCAGTTGTAAAAAGTTCTTTATAACTATAAAAAATTATCCATTACTTTATTTATTATTGAACAGGATTCTCTTATTTCACTCTCTGATATATTTAATGGTGGAGCAATTCTAAAACTTTCTGGACATGACAGAAACCAAAAACTTAGAACTCCCATATCTTTACATCCTTCTACTACCTTTCTAACAATATCTTTATTTTTCATTTCAATAGCAAAAAACAAGCCTTTTCTTCTTATCTCAACAATCGAAGAATGAGCTAATAATTTTTCAAATAATTCTCCTTTTATTTCCACATTTTGAAGAATGTTTTCTGATTTTAAAACATTCAAATAACCTAGTGCACCTGCACAAGAAACTGGATGACCTCCAAACGTAGTAATATGCCCTAAATTTGGATGGTTATTAAACAATGACATTAGCTTTTGGCTGGTTACAAAACCCCCAATTGGCATTCCACCTCCAAAAGCTTTTCCGATTGTTAATATATCAGGAACAATATCAAAATGTTCAAAGGCAAATAATTTTCCGGTTCTTCCCATTCCTGACTGAATTTCATCAAAAATTAAAAGAATACAATTTTCGTCACAAATTTTTCTAAGTTTTTGCATAAACTCAAAAGAAGGTATTCTTATACCCGCATCTCCTTGAATGGGTTCAATAATAATTCCTGCTACGGATTTATCAATAAAATCAAGAGCTTCTAAATCATTAAAAGGCAGATGGAATACATCTGGCAGAAGTGGTCTAAAGGCAGCTTTTTTATCTTCATTTGCCGAAACACTTAAGGATCCATGAGTTGATCCATGATAGGCACCTTTAAAGGCAACTAATTTTGTTCTTTTTGTTGCTCTTTTGGCTAATTTCAATGCTGCCTCATTAGCTTCAGTTCCGGAATTAACTACATAAAGGCAATTTAAATTTTTAGGTAATAAAGAGGTTAAGTTTTCTGCTAATTCATTTTGAATTCTTTGACTATATTCCCCAAAAACCATAACATGTAAATGCTTATCTATTTGTTTTTTAATTTCCCTAATTATTTGGGGGTGCTGATGACCTAAGTTAGAAACGGAAATTCCAGCAATTAAATCAAAATATCGCTTTCCTTTTGTGTCATAGATAAATGTTCCTTCTGCCCTATGAACCTCAATTCCAAAAGGAAAATTGGTAGTACTTGCTAAATATGGACTATACATTAATAAACTATTTATCTTAAAATTATTTAATTTCAACTAGCTAAATAAATTAATCGTATTTAAATTTTAAATTCGTATAAACTTAAATTAAATAATTATGTCAAAAGGTTTTTATCAAATGCCTTATCCGGTAAATGAAGAAGTTAGAAGTTATGAACCTAGTTCTAAAGAATTGGAAAGTTTAATAAATAAATATGAAGAAATGTATCATCAAAGTCCTATACATATTCCATTGTATATTGGAAAGGATGAGATAACAACCCAAAAAAAACTTCCTATCAATCCTCCGCATGATCATCAACACAAGCTTGGTGAATTTAGTATGGGAGATGCTTCACATGTTGAAAAGGCAATTGAGTGTGCATTGAGAGCCAGAGAGAATTGGAGTAATATGTCATGGGAAAATAGAGCCACCATTTTCTTAAAAGCTGCTGATTTGCTCGCAGGACCATACAGGGATGAAATGAATGCCTCTACAATGTTATGTCAATCTAAAAATGTATATCAAGCTGAAATAGATGCAGCATGTGAATTAATTGATTTTTTAAGATTTAATGTAGCCTACATCCAACAAATTTATGCTGAGCAACCAGAATCAGCTGATGGCATAATAAATAGATTAGAATATAGACCCTTAGAAGGTTTTGTTTTTGCAATAACTCCTTTTAACTTTACCGCTATTGCAGCTAACCTCTGTGCTGCTCCAGCAATGATGGGAAATGTGATTGTTTGGAAACCAGCTGAATCCCAAATGTATTCGGCAAATGTAATTATGAAGTTATTTAAAGAGGCAGGACTTCCTGATGGAGTCATAAATATGGTGGTTGCTGATGGACCTACTGCTGGAGAAGTAGTATTTAATCATAAAGACTTTGCAGGTCTTCACTTTACTGGTTCAACCTCTGTTTTTAAGTCCTTGTGGGCAACTATTGGTAACAATATAAGTAAGTATAGGTCATACCCCAGAATAGTAGGTGAAACTGGAGGTAAAGATTTTATTGTTGCACATCCTTCCGCAAACCCTATGGCTGTAGCAACTGGAATTTCTAGAGGTGCTTTTGAATTTCAAGGTCAAAAATGTTCAGCTGCATCACGAGTTTATTTACCTAAATCCCTCTCTAATAGTGTTTTAGAAAAGGTTATTGAAGATGTTAATTCATTTAAAATAGGATCTACTGGAAACCCTGAAAATTTTATTAATGCAGTTATTTCTGAAATTTCGTTTGATAAAATTGTAAACTATATTGATTTTGCTAAGAATGCTTCAGATGCTGAAATTCTTGTTGGAGGAAATTATGATAAATCTAAGGGATATTTTATAGAACCCACTGTTATAAAAACTACTAATGCAAAATTCAAAACCATGTGTGAGGAAATATTTGGACCAGTAGTTACAGTCTTTGTATATGAAGACAATGAATTTGAAGAAATTTTAGACACTGTAGATAATACCTCTGAATACGCTTTGACCGGAGCCATTTATAGTCAGGATAGATATGCTTTAGAATATGCTATGAAAAAATTAGAAAATTCCGCTGGTAATTTCTACATAAACGACAAGCCAACTGGTGCTGTTGTTGGTCAACAACCTTTCGGTGGTGCTAGAGGATCTGGAACTAACGATAAAGCGGGATCATATTTAAATTTGTTAAGGTGGGTTTCTCCAAGGACTATCAAAGAGGCTCTTGTACCAGCTACAGATTTCAGATATCCTTTTCTAGGTAAATGAGAAACTTAATTAAAGGAGTTATCTATGATATGGATGGGTTAATAATAAACTCTGAACCTTTATGGAAAATAGCAGAAATAGAAAGTTTTAAAGAAATTGGGTTTGACTTCACATTGGAAATGTGTGCCCAAACAACAGGAATGAGAATTGATGAAGTAGTGAGTTTTTGGTGGAATAAATTAAAATGGCAAAATTTTACCCAAAAAGAGATTGTTAATTCTATTGAAAAAAAAATGATTCATCTTATTAAAAATAATGGGGAATTGTTGCCAGGAGTTTTAAATTCTTTAAAACTTTTAAATAAAGCACAAATTACAATAGCATTAGCATCTTCATCTTCTATGACTTTAATTAATACCACTTTAGATACACTAAAAATTAGAAAGTATTTCCAATTTATTCACTCTGCAGAAAAAGAAATTGCAGGAAAACCAAATCCTGCAGTTTTTTTATCCACAGCTAAAAGCATGAAAATTCATCCTAAAAACTGCTTGGTTTTAGAAGACTCCAAAGCCGGTATGTTGGCTGGACTTAATGCAAAAATGAGAACAATTGTTATTCCAGATCAGAATTCAAATCCTGATTGGGCTAGACAATCATTTAAAACACTAAAATCTTTGAAGGAATTTCAATTAAATCTACTAAATTGAACTACTTTTTAATTTCTAAACTCAAATACTACACAATATGAAAATTAAATTCTTTACCTTATTAATTGGTCTTTCTCTAATTTATTCATGTAATGATTCCAACTCCAATAATTCTAAGATTGGTTATAAATACAGTTACGAAACTGTTGAAAATGACATTACCAATACATTAATTTATACTCTAGAAAATGGCTTAAAAATTTATATGTCAATTAATAAGGATGAACCTAGAATTCAAACCAATATTGCAGTAAATACTGGTAGTAAACAAGATCCTTCAGATGCTACAGGACTAGCACACTATTTAGAACATATGCTATTTAAAGGAACTTCAAAAATTGCTACAATCAACTGGGAAAAAGAAAAAGTTATTCTAACTGAAATTTCTAATCTCTATGAATTAAGAAGAAATACAAACGATGAAAATAAAAGAAAAGCTATATATAGAAAAATTGACAGTTTATCTGGTTTAGCTGCACAATATGCAGTACCAAACGAATACGACAAAATGATCAGTTCAATAGGAGCAAAAGGAACCAATGCCTATACTTCTAGTGAAAGAACCGTATACATCAATGAAATTCCATCAAATGAATTTGAGAAATGGCTATCAATTGAAGCTGAAAGATTTAGTGAATTAGTATTAAGACTCTTTCATACTGAGCTGGAAGCAGTTTATGAAGAATATAACAGAGGACAAGATAACGATTACAGGCTTGCCTACGAGGCATTGAGTGCAAAACTATTTAAAAAACATACTTATGGTACTCAAACAACAATAGGAACTGGAGAACATTTAAAAAACCCGTCAATGGAGAAAATACATCAATATTTTAATGATTGGTATGTTCCTAATAATATGGCAATAATACTTTCTGGCGACATTGATCCTGATAAATCGGTAGATTTAATTAGGCAATATTTTGGATCATTAAAAGCTAAAGATATACCAATTTTTGAAGCTGCTGTAGAAGATGATATAACCGAACCAGAATTTGCAACAGTCACCGGAACCAATACTGCATGGATCAATATAGGATATAGATTGCCGGGAATTAATTGTGATGATATCTATATGCTAGATCTTTTTGATGGTTTATTAAATAATGGTCAGGCTGGTTTGATTGATTTAAATTTAATTAAGGGTCAAAAAGTACTCGATGCTTACTGTTATGGAGATGTTATGAAAGATTATTCTGTCTTTGAGTTAGAAGGTGTTCCAAGAGAGGGACAGTCATTAGATGAAGTAAAAGATTTGTTATTAGCAGAAATAGAAAAGATAAAATCAGGAGATTTTGAAGACTGGATGCTTAAAGCTGTTATTAAAAATTTTAAACTTAGAGAACAAGAAGGCCTTCTTTACAATAGAGTAAGAGCAAGCATAATGACTGATGCTTTTATTCTGGGTCAAGAATGGTCTGATATTGTAAATACTAAAGAAAAATTAAATAAAGTATCCAAACAAGATATTGTTGACTTCGCAAATAAATATTTTAAAAATAATTACGTAGTTGTTTATAAAGAAAATGGCGAAAGAAATAGTCCAAAAGTAGAAAAACCTGAAATCACTCAAGTTCAATTAAACAGAGACACAGCTTCTTTATTTGCTAAAAACTTTTATTCAAATGTTTCTTCGAGGCTTAATCCAATTTATGATGATTACTCTAAAGAAATTATCAAAGATTCTTTAGATTCTGGAGTTCATCTTTATTATGTAAAAAATAAAAGTAATGAAACTTTTAGTTTGAATTATATTCTAGAAATGGGATCCTTTAGTGACAAAGAAATGGCTATAGCAGTAGAATATTTAGAGTATTTAGGTACAGATAAATATTCAGCTAATGAATTGCAGTTGGAATTATTTAAACTAGGATTAAATTATGACGTTTATGCTGCTCAAGAAAGAGTTTATGTAACCCTTTCTGGCTTAGATGAATCTATTGAAGAAGGAATTCAACTTTTTGAACATATTTTAGCTCATGTTCAATCAGACAAAATCGCATTAGAAAATACAATTCTAGATAAATTAAAAGAAAGAGAAGATGCTAAATTAAGTAAAAGATCTATTTTATATGGAGGACTTCTTAATTATGGACAATACGGAGATGACTCTCCTATTAAACATAAGCTAAATAAAGAAGAGTTAAATAATTTGGATCCTAATGATTTAGTAGCTAAAATAAAAGATTTAACATCCTACCAACATTATATTTATTATTACGGAAGAAAAGAAGTTGATGAAGTTAAATCTTTGCTTAGTAAATATCATCAAACTCCTAATGTACTTAAAGCTATTAAAAAACCTAAAAATTTTAAAGAACTATCCATGGATAGCAATAAAGTATATTTTGTCAATTACGATATGGTACAGTCTGAATTAATGATGCTTTCAAATGCAGGTCCATATAATGAAAACATTTTAGCTACTAGTAGAGTTTTTAATGAATACTTTGGTTCTGGCCTATCCTCCATCATATTTCAAGAAATAAGAGAATCTAAAGCATTAGCCTACTCTGCTTACTCTGTTTTTACAAGTCCAGGTAAATTAAATAAATCTCATTATGTAAGAGCTTATGTCGGTACCCAAGTAGACAAACTTGAAGATGCAAAACTAGCCATGATTGATCTTATGAACAATATGCCAGAAGTAGAGGATCAATTTCAGTCCGCCAAAATTGCAGCATTAAAGAAAATTGAAACTTCAAGAACCAAACGAGCTTCTTTATTTTGGAAGTATTTATCTTCTAAACAAATGGGAAGAGAATACGATATAAACGAAAAGATTTATCCAAAAATTAAAAATTTAGAGCTTGAAGACATTAAAGAATTCTTTAATGATAAGGTAAAAGGAAATAAGTATACCTATCTAGTAATAGGAAATAGAGATTTAATAGATATGCAGGTACTTAAAAAAATGGGAGATCTTAAGGAATTATCTTTGGAAGAAATATTTGGATATTAAATATCTCAAAGTCGTTTAGTTTCTTTTAATGATTTTCCCTTATTCTTGGAATAAATTTATAGATTAATACAAGCTATAATTCTTATAAATCCGATCAAAATTTATTTTGGTTCATGATGCTATATATCCATATAAAAAGAATATATTATCCAATTTAGATTTTAATTATTGTAAAAAAAATTTAGGTAGGTTTATTTATTAAGAATGACGTTTATTTGGCTAATTTCATTAGACCAATCATAATTTTTAGTTTGATTTTTGATATTATTTATTTTTTCAAGAGTTTCACTGATAAAGTTGATATAAGCTTTGGTCATCCCAAATTTTGGTTGATGACTTAAATCATTTCGAATTTTCTCAATTTTTTTAATTAACAAAGAAGTATCCTTTGAGAATATTTGTTCAGAAAGTTTATTCCATATGTAATCAGTTGCTTCATTGGATGGATGAATCCAATCAGAAGCATAAAATCGATAATCTCTTAATTCATCAATTAAAATTTCAAAACTTGGAAAATAATGAACATGATCAAATTCTTTACAAAGTTGATCTATAGCTAGAAATAAAGTTGCCTTACTTTTGTTGTTATCAATAAAACCATCTTTTAAATGTCTTACTGGGCTAATTGTAAATATTACAGTATTATTAATTTGATTAAGTATTGAACGCCAGCTTTTAACAATTTCTGAAATTTCTAATCTTCTATTTTTAAATTTACTATTAGGTTGTTTATGACAATTAGCTACAATTTGATTATTTTCAAGAAATTCATAAACTTTTGATGTACCAAATGTTACGAATAATTTAGCATTTTTTTTAATAAGTTCTGCCAATTTTACTTGTTGTTGATTAATAGTATTTAAAAGTAGATCTTTAGATTTATTAAAATATTTTCCAGAGTGAAACCAACTAAGGAAAAATTCTTCATTTTGCAACAATCCCGATTCTGAAAACATATTTTCTGTCATAGCTCTTTTGATATTTTGAGATAATGTGATTGGATTATAAATTGTACCATAAGGACTAAATACTGAAAAACAAAAATTAGAAAAATATTTCATCATAGAATCACTAAAACAAGATCCCATAAAAACGATATGATTATCATGTGAAATTCTGTTTATAGAAATACTTGTATTTACTTGAGTTCTAAAATTATTTAATGTTGTCATAGTTAAAATTCCATATAATTATTTTAATTTTTTTAAAGATTATATGAGTTGTTAGCAGTTTGTTTATATCTAAAATTAATTAATGTCATTAAAACATAAAGTGTATTTATATTTAAAAAAATTTAATTTCTAAAAATGAAAATAAGTGGAAAACTACCGGATTTTAATGATTTATCAAATCTAGGTATCAAAAATATTTCTAGGGTACACTGGAATCTAACCACAAAAGAACTTACTAAAATAACCATTAATAATGGTATGGGTATTTTAGCTTCATCTGGAGCACTTTGTGTAAAAACTGGTAAGTTTACTGGAAGATCACCAAAAGATAGATTTATCGTTAAAGATAATGTTACTAAAGACACTGTCTGGTAGGGAGAAGTGAATATTCCATTCGATACATCGGATTTTAATAAACTCTACCAAAAGGCTATGAACTATTTAAAACATAAAGAAATTTATGTAAGAGATGTATATGCTTGTTCCTTAAAAAAATTCCAACTTAAAATTAGAGTAATTAATGAATATCCATGGTCCAACCACTTTGTAAGTAATATGTTTAATGATTTAAAGGAAGAAGAAATTAAATCTTTTGTTCCTCAGTGGCATATTATAAACATCCCTAGTTTTCAAGCTAATCCGGAATCAGATGGAACTAGACAAGCTAATTTTTCTATTATTAATTTTTCAAAAAAAATAATTTTAATAGGAGGAACTGGATATACTGGAGAAATAAAAAAAGGAATTTTTTCAGTTTTAAACTATATATTACCCCGTTCTCAAAATACACTTTCTATGCACTGCTCTGCAAATATTGGAAAAAAAGGAGATACTGCAGTATTTTTTGGTCTTTCAGGAACCGGAAAAACCACATTATCAGCAGATCCTGATAGNTTTTTAATTGGAGACGATGAACATGGTTGGTCAGAAAATACTATTTTCAATTTTGAAGGNGGGTGTTATGCAAAATGTATTGATTTATCAAAACAAAAAGAACCAGAAATTTGGGACNCTATAAAAGAAGGAGCAATTCTGGAAAATGTAGTATTTAAAAGTAATTCACATATTGTAGACTTCACTAATAGGTCTATCACAGAAAACACCAGAGTAAGTTATCCTTTGACTCACATAAAGAATATTGCCAAAGGTTATAAAGGAGATAATATAAAAAATATTTTTCTATTGACTGCAGATGCATTTGGAGTAATACCACCAATATCAAAACTTAATAAAGGTCAAGCTATGTATCACTTTATTTCAGGTTACACCGCAAAAGTTGCTGGAACTGAAGATGGAATTATTGAACCTGTAGTTACCTTTTCAGCATGTTTTGGGTCTCCTTTCCTACCCTTACATCCAATTAAATATGCAGAAATGCTAGGTAATAAAATGGAATCTTCAGATGTTAACGTGTGGCTAGTAAATACTGGATGGACTAAAGGACCGTATGGAGTAGGTGAAAGAATGAAACTTTCTCATACTAGAGCTATGATAATGGCTGCATTAAATAATGATTTAGATAACGTAGAATATGAAAAACATCCAATATTTGGGTTAAATATGCCAGTTTTATGCCCTCAAGTACCAAGCTCTATCCTTAATCCTATAAATACTTGGAAAAACAAAGAACAATATGTTAAAAAAGCATGTTTTTTAGCTGATAAATTCAATGAGAACTTTAAAAAGTATGAAAAATATGCGAGTAATGAAATTATTAATGCAATGCCCAAAAATTTGATAGAGCATGAATTTTAAAACTTATAAATAAGCTGTACATCTAAATAGCCCAATTTAAAATCTGCAAAATTTCCGAATTGAACATATTCATTTAATGGATCGTCTATTAATTTATCTTTTGAATGTATATAATAGTTAAATTGAGGAGTTAATTGAATAGTTAATAAAAATGATTCACTTAAAAAAATATCCATACCAAACGAAACATCAATCCCTGTAGTAAAGTAATTGGTTACCCTTTGACCTTCTGTTTTTATTAAGGTATGATTTTCATAGTTTGAAGAAGACAAATAATAACCCGAAGAATCTAATTCATAAACATTATGAAAATAATTAGATTTTTGTTGTCCGTAACCTATAAGTAAATCTATTCCAATATGTACTCTAGTTGTAGAGTAACTTCTTAATTCTTCAAAGCCAAATCTAAAATCATAATACTCATAATCTGAATTAAAATATCTATAAAATATTGATGTATCTGTAGTAAGAACAGGCATATTAAAATCAAAATTTGAATTACTTACATTTTGTAAATAATTTAAACTAAATCTCATATTATGATCGCCAAAATTTCTCTTATAAATAGTACTAATCTTTATATTATGACTGGTTTGATTAGTTAACAATCCTGCAACTATAGGAGAAAGATTTATACCAATATAATTTCTTTCTGATTCATGAAAATAATTAATAGAATCATTTTCATTAATTACATAGGAAGAATCTTGAGAAAAAATAATAGCTGGTACAAGCAATATAAATAATAAAAAATTTTTCATTAAAATATTTTCATTTGCCCATCTTCATCTTTATCCTCATTATTGTTTAGATCCCATTCTAGCTCAACAGGACTCTCAGAATTAGTATCAATATTAATTTGTTTTTTAGTTTTTAGAGAAACTTTAGTTTTTGGGACATCATTTGGTTTAATGTCCTCTAACTTATCATTTAAATGATCTTCCTTAGGAATATTTTCAGTTGATTCATCAATTTGATTTTGATTTAATGGATTTTCTTCAACAGGCCAATCTTCTCCTTCTTGTACATCCATCAATATTATATCCTTAACTTTAAATTTCGTTAGTTGATTTCCCTTGGCTTTATCTCCTTTGACATCCACAATTTTGTTGATACTAACAATTTTATCTTTGAGGTCTTTGGTTTCTTTTAATCTCTTATTAAAGGATATTTTAACTTTTGGCTGGTAATCCACACTTATCAGTGTAAGTTCACAATTTTGGTCAATAAAGTTGTACTTTTTAGTAGTTATATCAATTAAAAATCTTTTAACAAAATACAATTCCTTTACAGGATTCCAATATATACAAGAAACGGGTCTTTCAGGAAACCATTTTTCAATATGTATAAGATCATCATCAAATTTATTGGATAATTCAAAACCACTAATAAGATAATTTCCTGATTTGTATATTGTTAAAATTTTGTCATCTCCTTTAAAACTCCCTAATAATTTACCTCTTTGTTCATTATTTAATCTGGCCACTACTTCATCCCACCAAATCTGTCTAGCAGCAAGTGTGGAACCACCAACATCTCTTTGTTCTACTTTTGAAATAAAATTTTTAGTGACTAGGTTTCCT
>NZID01000082.1 GCA_002691605.1 Crocinitomicaceae bacterium | reverse complement strand
ACGTCCAAAAACGTCTCAAAAGATAAATTTTGAAAAAAAATAATTTTAAATATTGGCAAGGTTATATTGGAATTGGAACTTTCGTAATTTTTAATACAATTGCAATGTTCTTCTATCCAGGTGGAACTTATCTGGATTCCACTACCAATGGATATCACTTTTTTTACAATTTCTTTAGTAATTTGGGAGAATGGACCGCCAGAAATGGAGAGATAAATACGTTTTCTGCCTTGTTATTTAATTCTTCTTTAGTGATTTTTTCTTTATCATATTTTTCATTTTTCATTTTTTTTTTAAAATTAGAAATCAAGTATATAAAAAATGTATGGCTGCGTTTTTTTTTAGTAGGTAGTATATCATTTTCTATTATTTCTTTTATATTTATTTCAGTTTTCTCAGCTGAAGAAACCTCTAAATTTTGGCATTTAGTTTTCGTTAAATCGGCTTTTCGATCTCTTTTTATTCATGCTGTTTTACAAACTTATATTGTATTTAAAATTCCAAAATTTGATCAATTTATTTCTCTTGCAACTCTATTCTTTACTATTTTACTTTTTTTGTTTTTAATTGTAATGGATTTTGGCCCTAGTGCACACGGGAGCCAAAAAGGGCTATTTATACAAGTAACTGCACAAAAGATAATTGTTTCTGGAATTATGATTTATTACTTTTTCCAAATAAGAACTGCTTTAAGAGTTTCTTGACATAAAGTTTTTAATTAACTTGTAAGTCATGAAAAAAAAATTTCTTTTTTTACTAGCTTTTTTATTATTTGTTAACATTCTTTTTTCTCAAACTAAAATAGATTCTGCCTTGAATATAATGAATGTAGATTCTATCCATGATTCTACTAAAATTCTGAAGTTATTTGATGCTGCTTCTTCTTTTTCTTTTGAAAACCCTGATTCTAGCATTAAACTATTAGACATTGGTTTAAAAAAAATAGAGTCATCAAATCAAATTTTTGAAAAAGACACTAGTGAAAAACTGAGAAAAAATTATTACGGGGGATATTTTTATAATTCGAAAGGTATTTGCTATTATTTATTAAACAGAGAAAGTGAATGTCTTGAAAGTTGGCTCAAAACTGAAAAAATTGCCAAAATAGACAACGATACTAATTTATTATTAAGAATTAGTAATAACATTGCTATTGTATATAGTACTAGTGGCAGAGAGAAAGAGGCACTTAAAATTTTTAAAGATCAAAAAAAGATATACGAAACAAAAAAAGACACCGGTGGTATTGTAACTGCTAACATTAATATTTCTACAATTATAAAAAATAAAGATTCTGTAGTTTTACTATTAAATAATGCCTTGTATTTGGTACAAAATTCAGCTTCTAATGACCATTCTGGTGCATTAACCAATATATATGCTAATTTGGCCTTAAATTATATAGATACCAACTCTAAAAAAACATTTAGTCTTGATAAGGCTAAATCATCCCTAGATAGCTTAATTCTGTATGCTAATAAACAATCTGATAATGAATCTAAGATTCTATATTACGGTACTATTTCCGAATACTACATATTAAAAAACCAATACAATTTAGCTTTAAAAAATGCAAAAAAGGGAGCTAAATTAAGTAAGCAAATGACTGGGCTTACTTCTCCAGAATTATTATCTCAACTTTATGAAATTCATAAAAAATTAAAAAATTATAAAAAAGCCAATTTGTATTTGGAGGAAATGGTAGAAAATAAAGATAGTTTAGAAAAGTTAAGCGCAAAAGAAGACATAACAAAGTATGAGTCAGAAAAAGAGTTTGAAATAAAACAACAGCTGGACAGTTTAAAATACCTAGACGAAATCAGAATACAACAAGCAGAAACTAAAGCAAAAGAAGAAGAGATTAGAACACAAAAAATAATTGAAGGTGTACTTTTTGTTGGAATATTACTAGTAATAGGCTTTCTTGGTTTTGTATATAAACAGCTAAATACCACCAAAAAACAGAAGTTAGTTATTGAAGAAAAGCAAGAAGAAATAACCGATAGTATTAATTATGCTAAAAGAATTCAAGATGCGATGATGACTTCATCAGATTATTTAAAAGATACACTTCCTAAAAGCTTTATTTTCTTCCAACCTAAAGATGTGGTTTCTGGAGATTTTTATTGGATATATAAAGATCAAGAAGAAAATATCTTTTTTACTGTAGCAGATTGTACCGGCCATGGAGTTCCAGGTGCATTTATGAGTATGATAGGTACTTCTTTATTAAATGAAATTGTTATAGAAAAAGGAATTAAGGATACCAATCAGATTTTAGATGAAATGCGTTCTCAAATAATAAGATCATTACACCAAGAGGAAGAAGGAGCCCAAAAAGACGGTATGGATATTTCATTATGTAAATTGAATATGAAAAAGAAAACAGTAGAGTTTTCAGGAGCTCACAACTCTCTAGTTCACATTAGTAATGATGAATTAAATACTTATCGCGGTGATCACCAACCAGTGGGCTTACTTTTAGGAGATAGAAAGCCATTTACTAAATATAAAGTAAAATTAAAGAAAAACGATATGCTTTATATTTATTCCGACGGTTACCAAGATCAATTTGGCGGAGAAAAAGGAAAAAAATATATGGCTGCCAAGTTTAAAAAGCAGTTATTAAAAATAAGTAATGAAAGTACAGATAAACAAATAAATATACTTGAAAAAGAATTTGAATCGTGGAGTCAAAATTATGAACAGATTGATGATGTTTGTGTTATGGGAGTACGAATTACTTAATTTGATAGTTTGAAAAAAATCATTTTTAGAGTTTTATTTGTTTTAATATCAATTTTATTTTTAATAATAATTTCACTTTACAGTATAATTCATTCAAGTAAGCCATCCAATAATGGTATTGTAAATATTTCAAATGTATTAGATTCTGTTACTGTAATAAAAGATCAGTGGGGAATACCNCATATAGAAGCAAAAAATCAANACGATGCCATTTTTACTTANGGATACACCATAGCTAAAGATAGACTTTTTCANATGGATTTACAAAGAAGATTGGCTAGAGGAGAGCTTTCAGAAATCTTAGGTAAAGATTTAGTGAAAATAGATAAAANGCTAAGAACCTATATGATTGTTCATCATGCTAAAAAGTACATNGCAGACTCTTCCAATATTAGTCCTNAAGCTTTAAAATATGTGGATGCATACATAGAGGGGATTAATTATTTCATAAAANCTGGTCCTAAAACAATAGAACATCAAATAATTGGTGCTAANGTCCGTCCTTTTGATAGAGTAGATGTTGCCAGTATGACCATTTATATGGCTTTTTCATTTATGGATGGAATGAGAAGAGATATGATATATTCAATGATAAAACAGCAAATAAGTGCCAAGAATTTAGCCATTATTTTTCCAGATTATGCAGACCAAAATTATTTTACTATTCAAGAAGCTAATTCAGATACCATTAAAAAAAGATATTATAATGAATCAAAAGTGATAGACAATGATAGTTCTTATGACAATTTAATTTCTTTTTTTAATNGTAGTGAAAGTATTAATATTTATAATCCNCCATTTCATGGAAGTAATTCCTGGATTCTATCCTCCAAAAGATCTCAAAGTGGTATTCCACTNTTAGCTAACGATCCACATATTGGACTTTCAAAGCCTGATNTATGGTATGAAGCACACATTTCTTATCCAGGATTTAATACCTACGGATATTATATTCCTACTATTCCATTTCCCTTAATAGGACATGATGATATTAAAGCTTGGGGACTTACTATGACTGAAAATGATGAAGTTGATTTATATANAGAAACTTTTAATCCTCAAAATAAAAACGAAGTTTTANATAATAATATATGGACAAAGTCAAAAATAATTAATGAAATAATTAAGGTAAAAGACGAGGAAGAAATCAATTTTGATATTAGACAAACTGTTCATGGNCCNATAATAAGTGATTATTTAGAAGGATATNTNGGGAANCCATTAGCTTTTTCATGGGTTTTTTACAATTTGGATAANCCAATTTTTGACTTNTTATACGAACTTAATTATGCTAAAAACATCACTCAATTTGAATCTTCTTTATCTAAATTAGTTTCTCCTGGACTTAACTTTTCATATGCTGACACCTTAGATAATATTGCTTGGTGGGTAGCGGGAAGATTTCCTATAAGAGATTCTAATATAAATGCTAAAGCTATTTTAGATGGGAATAACCCTAGTCATGAAATACAATCTTATGTGCCTTTTAAACAAAACCCTCGGCTAATTAATCCTGAGAGCGGAGTCATTGTAACAGCTAACAATTTACCTTCTGGTAAAAAAGTAGGTGCTATTCCTAGACTTGATGGTTATTTTAGATCTGCAGACAGAGCCCAAAGAATACATAAGTTGCTGTCGAGAAAAATGAAATGGACAGTAGATGAATTACAAACTATTCAAACTGATGTATTTTTAAATTCTGGCTTTGATATAAAAGATAAATTATGTNNAACATTGAATAAATTTGAAAACTCGTTATCTAGTTTTGAAATAAGCATATTAAATTCTTTAAATCAATGGGATGGTAATATGAAAACTAGTTCTGTAGGAGCTACTATTTTTCAGTTTTCAATGTATCATATAATGAAAGAAGCTTTACAACCAACATTAGGTAAAGAATATTTTAGGCTTTATTTAAATAATCCTGATCATTGGGATTTTTTTAAAAATTTAATTTATTCAAAGATTATCCCATTTAGAAATGAGGAAGCCAATGAATATTCAGACTTAATCTTAAAAGGATTTAAAGCAGCNATTAAAGAAATGAAAACTAAGTTAGGAGTCGATTTAAAAAAGTGGANTTGGGGAAAGGTACATACTGTAGAATTTAAACATCCACTTGNTAAGGTAAAGCCTTTAAATCGATTATTTAATTTAGGTCCATTGCCTATTTCTGGTGGAAATAATGTAGTAAATAAAATTATGTCAAAGCCTGGAGATCATAATTATCAAGTAGCTTCTTTACCGTCAACAAGAAGAATAATAAGTTTAGGAAATAAAGAAAATTCTTATTCTATAATTCCAAGTGGAAATTCAGGAAATTTTTGGAGTGATCATTATGATAATCAAGTTCAACCATATATTAATGGCAAGTACAGAAAAATATATTTTTCTAAAAAAGAGGTGACTAACAATACAGTAAAAAAACTCATAATTATTCCTTAATAATTCAAAATTTGCTACTATATTTAATTAAAAAACATTTATGTATTACAGAATAACAAAAGTTACACACAAGCCCGGAGTACAAGACCAAATTAGAGACTATTTAAAGTCTAAAGAAGATTTGATGAAAGCTATAGTTGGGTTACAGAGTGTAACGCTAATAGAGATTGATGAAACTTCAAGCATGGGAATCTCACTTTATGAAAATGAGCAACAAATAATTAATGCCGAAGAACAATTTAAAGAAATAATGGGAGGAATGATGTCTTTCATGACTGCTCCTCCAGAAATATTGAATGGGAATCAATTCTGGAAATTTGAGTTATAGCGAAAGTGTACAAAGTCATTATTTTGTTAGTGAACTTTACAACAATATTTTAGACAAACTTAAAACTATTGGTGTTGATCTTAATAATGTAAAGAGAACGGACTTAAGTAGTGTTGACGAGTTTCATGTTAGAGGATTAGAAGTTTCTAAAGAATTAGCCCAACAAATTACTTCTAGTAATTTAAAAGTTTTAGATGTTGGTTGTGGTTTAGGAGGTCCAGCAAGAATGATTGCTGATGAAAAAAGTTGTACAGTAACAGGTTTGGATCTTAGCCAAGAGTTTATTGATACTGCTAAAGCTCTATCAAAACTTGTCAACTTAGATTCTAAAACCACTTTTTTGAAAGGAGATGCTTTGGACCTTCCTTTTGAAAGGAATTCTTTTGATATAGTGTGGACTCAACATGTTCAAATGAATATTTTTGAAAAGAAAAAATTTTATAGTGAAATTTTTAGAGTTTTAAAAACAGGAGGTAAATTTCTTTACTATGATATTTTTAAAAGCAGTGATAATGATATTAACTATCCTATGCCATGGGCAAGTAGACAAGATTTAAGCCACTTAATTAAAATTGCAGAACTTGAGAAAATATTAAATTCTATAGGCTTTAATTCATTTTCCCAAAAAAATCAGACAAATGCTGGATTAGCTTCAATTAAACAAATGTTATCACATATTAAAAAATTTGGTCCTCCAATAATGGGGTTAAATGTCTTAATGGGAAAAGATACAAAGCAAAAAATTTTAAATGCTTTTAATCACTTTGATCAAGGTGACTTACAATTATGGAGTGGTTTTGCAGAAAAATAAATTAATTATTAACTCTAAATAATTTTAGAAATGAAAATATTGGAATGGTATAAATCTTTAAAGGGATTGAGAAAAGTGGGAGTGGTTATGACCGTAATTATGATTATTTTATTTCTTTTTGGACCCTTTTTAAAAGCGATATCTAGTGCTTTGAATTAATTAGTAGGTTTTATTTTACTTTCTTTTCACTTAAAATAGTTCATCCATACTTCCAACTAATTCAAGACCTGTGGTAAGAGAACTGTCTTTAAATAGCTCCTTATTATCTTTACCTATAAGCTTTAATGATAATTCAGCATCTATTCCTTCGGCAATGCGTCTATTCATGACTCCATTTACTGGGGCTTTGAGCATCCCAGAGCTATTTTTTAAAGTTTTGATTTCTAATATTTTATCTTTTAAAATAATGTTCAGAGTTAAATTATTTTTATCGTATTGTTTCAATTTCACTTTGGATTTAGAATAAGTTCCAAAGCGAACTATTTCATTATTTAAATAGTAGTATCCTAAAAATCCTGTAAAAGAAAATCCTAACCAAGGAATCTTCGCTACAGAAAGCATAAATGAAGAATTACTGTTTTTAAAACTATTAGTCTGAATCCATATCCAAGACGAAGGCATTGATTTTCCCCAATCTTTTTCGATATATCCTTTGCCATCATCAAAATGATAATGAATGTTATTTAAAGAAAGACTTCCTTTTAAATCATGGTTAAGACTAACTACACCGTGATAACATTCCATAAATGGTACTTTATAGTACCAACCCATAATTTTTTTTCTTTCATTACTTTTGTCAGTGATAAGCTCCACATGATTTTGCATCGTTATTTTACCAATTAAATTAACATGACCATTGGCGATATTAAGAGATATACTATCTTTTGCAAAATAGTTATTTCCAATTTGGATAAGAAAATCATTTTTAGAGTAGTAAAAATCTTCAATTGGATACTTAATGTAGTTTGTTTGCCCTGTTTTACCATTAATTATTTGAATAAATGCATGTTGGGTAGAACTATTTTCAGACAATGAAATACCAGGAATGATACTAAAAATAGATTTTTCATCTTCAGAAACCATTTTAAAGTACCAACCTTCAAAATATTTTTTTGTTTTCTTGTTGCCTTGAAAAATTGAAGAGTTCTTGTTCTTCTTGACTTTGTAAGATTTTACTTTGGGGTAATCAATAAACTTAACTAAACTGGTTTGATTCTGTGAAATAAAAGTTAACCAGTTCCCAAAAAGTATAAAAATTAAAAGCCAGCTAATTATTTTCAATTGGATATTGTTCTTTACAACAAGTAATTATAATAAATAAAAACCATATAGTATATTTACTCAAAGTCATATTATGAACACATTTGAAATTAAATACCTGGGAAATTTAAGAACTGCAGCTACTCATTTAGATTCTGGTTCTGTGATCAATACCGATGCTCCTAAGGATAATCACGGTTTAGGAGCAGCCTTTTCACCTACAGATATGGTTTGTTCTGCTTTAGCAAGTTGTATATTGACCATTATGGCTATTGCAGTAGAGAAAAATGGAACCAATATCAAAGGTACTAATGCTATGGTAAAGAAAACTATGGGGAACAATCCAAGAAGAATTGCTAAGATTGACATCAAGTTGACCTTTCCGATGGATTACGATGAAAAAACGAAGTTGATTTTAGAAAGAGCTGCTCATAATTGTCCTGTACATCATACTTTATCTAATGAAGTAGAAAAAAATATCCACTTTATTTATTCTTAAAATAGGATTATTTTCATTTTAAAGTAATAATTTAATCTGTCCTTTAAAATAAGTAATTGCGTTTCCACTAACGAAAACTCTATCTTTTTTTATTTCGCAGAGTAATTCACCTTTCCTTTCAGAAACTTGTTGTGCATTCATTATGTTTTTATTTAAAATTTTGGACCAATAAGGGGTTAAAGTACAGTGTGCCGAACCAGTAACTGGATCTTCTAAAATAGTAGCTTGTGGAGTGAAATATCTTGATACAAAATCGAAATTGTCTCCTTTAGCTGTTACTATTACACCGCCTGGATTAAGATTGATTTGATCAAAAATTTTTCTGTCAATAACGATATCTTCAACATTTTTTTGATTTTCATATACCAATAAATAATCTCTTGCTTTTAGGACTTCTATAGGCTGAATATTCAAAGCATTTTTTATTTCATACGGTAGTGTTGCTGAAACAGGATCTCTTCTTGGTAAATCCATCAAATAGCGTCCATTATTTAAGGATACTTCTAATTCCCCACTTAATGTTTCAAAAATCACTTTTTTAGTAACGATTTTAAGTTCAGAAAGAATACAATGTGCAGTTGCCAGTGTAGCATGTCCACATAAATCCATTTCAATATCTGGTGTAAACCATCTTAAATGAAAGTTCTTTCCCCTCTTCACAAAAAAAGCGGTTTCAGCCACTGCATTTTCTTGAGCAATTTTTAATAATACATCATCTTTAAGCCAGTTTTCTAAAGGTACTACGCAAGCTGGGTTTCCCATAAATACTTTATTGCTAAAGGCATCTATTTGAAATATTGGCAACTTCATTCTAGAGAGACTCTAGTTTTTTACGAGTGAATTCATTTTCTAATTCACCAGTATTAATAGTTGTTGCTGGTTCAAAAAGCATGATAGAAACTTCTTCTTCTGCAATGGGTTTATGTTCAACCCCTTTAGGAACTATGATTATTTCATTTTCTTGGATAGTTTCAGTTCGGTCTCTAAAGGCAATTTTAAGAGTACCTTTTAGTACTAAAAACATCTCGTCTTCATCATTGTGTTTGTGCCAAATAAATTCCCCCTTTAACTTAGCCAGTTTTACATGTTGATGATTCAGTTCACCAATAATTCTAGGATTCCAGTGGTCTTTGAATTGAGCTAATTTTTGATCTATATTTATTTTTTTCTTCATAGGATTTAACAACCTTCATTACGGTATAAATATAGGAAAATTAGAAATCAACTAATTTAGTAATCCATTTGTGTCTTATCACTGGTTCCAATAAATACATTAACCCCTTTTAAATGTGGATTTCCTGCAATTCTTCTCCATGAAGTAATTTGACCTACATGGGTTAACGCATCTGCCAATGGACCGTTGATCCAATACCAAAAGGGAAGTTTTCTGGAAGTATTTTTTTCCATTTCTAGTAGTTCTGAATCATTCATTTCTTTTAATAGTGTAATTAATTTTTGTAATAAGAAAAGATTGGCTTCTCTAATCTTTTGAAATGAATTTAAAGATTCTTTATTTTGTTTTTCACCACCAAATACTCTGTAAGTACTGTCTACTAAATCAAAAATATGACTGTTTACTTCCTCTATACTCATACTGGTAGGGTGAGGTCTAAATTTTATATTTTCTTCTCTCAGATTTTCTGTAGCCCAACGGTATCTAAACGCCAATCCTTCTACCATTCTTAAAAGATTATTGGTAACAGTGAGGTCAAGAGGAGTTTGTGAAATGTCTTCAAATGGTAGTTCTTGATTTCTGTCCATAAGAAAAATTAAATTACCTTATCAGATTCTTTTTCTTCTAAGGCTACCTCTTTAGGAAATTGTACATTAATTTTTTCAAATTGAATATGAAGAATGAGCATTAAAAATCCATAGACTACCGAAGTTACAATAAGTACATTATTCATTAATCCATCGGCTGAAAAGGAGAGACGAATTAGAATGGTAGAAATAATAAATCCAGAGTTTCTAAATACTTCATGAAATTTATCGGTTTTGTATAGTGAGATTAAAAGCAATAGTACATCGGCCATTATAAGCACTGTAAAAAATTCGTTAAAGAAAAGTTCGTTAATATCCTGGATGGAAAAGAAAACTTGGTCTACAGAAGCAACTTCAATGTAAATCCATTTAAACAGGCTAGAAACTGCTAAAAATATCAATACTGGAAGTAGAAAAAGAGCTATGGATTTTTTACGCTTTACAAACAGGTCGAGGTTTTCTACTTTTCCTTTTTTCACGTTGAGTTTCTTACTTCTAGTATTGAAATAGTTAAACAAGAAAATCACAAAAAATAGTAGCAATGTAGAAATTAAATCATAAGTAAGTTGAAGATCGTATTGTTGGTTGAACCAATCGGCACTAACATTTATATTGGCCATGTCCTTGAAAATTCTTCTTACGATGATTAATGTAATTATTTCGTATTGTTTTCTGATATATTGGGATATGGATCTGGGAAGGTAATAGACCACTAAGAAAACCTCATATACTAAAATGAAAGAAAAGGGGGTGTAAATTGCTGCAATAGGATTGGTAAGTAGTTTGTCATCAGAAAAATTAAGAATTTCCAAATATTTAAGAAAAATTAAAAGTAGGTGAATGACAAAACTTACTATGGAAAGAGTGACAAAAATTCTTTCTGTTTTATTTTTAAATTCTTCCGAAAAAACTTTGTTTTCTAATCTTTCAAGCATACCTTTTTTAATAAAAATAAACATATTAAGAGCAGCTCTAAATGTCTTTTTGTCAATTTTTTAAACATTGGAGTCTTAATGATGATTTTGAATTTCCTTACTAATTACTTTTTTAACATATAATCTTTGATATTTTTTATGACATTCAATTGTAAAATAATTTAATTTTATGTTGCAACTAAAAATTATAAATGAGATTTTCTTACAATAAGCTTTTTTTTATTTTGCTTCTCAATATAGTTGGGCTAGTATCTTTTTCTCAGAATAAAACCTATGTCCCTGACGATAATTTTGAAGCTTATTTGGAAGCCAATGGAATGGGAGATGGTGTAGCTAATAACGATTCGGTAAACACTTCATCTATCAGAAATGTAATCCTTTTAGACGTAAGTAACCAAAATATAGATAGTTTAATAGGGATTCAAGATTTTACAGCAATTACTGAACTAAATTGTAATAACAATCAGCTAAGTAGTTTAGATGTTACACAAAATACTTCTCTTTCTGAATTATATTGTAATGACAATCAGCTAAGTAATTTGGATGTTACTCAAAATACTAGTCTTTCTAGATTATTTTGTAATAACAATCAGCTAAGTAGTTTAGATGTTACTCAAAATATTGCCCTAAGAAGATTATATTGTCGTAATAATCAGCTAAGTAGTTTAGATGTTACCCAAAATACGGTTATTAGTCACTTAAATTTTTCAGTCAATCAGCTAAGTAGTTTAGACGTAAGTCAAAATACTGTTCTTAATGAACTAAGTTGTGATAACAATCAGCTTACTAGTTTAGATGTTACACAAAATACTGCTCTTACTGTTCTAGGGTTCAATGGAAATCAGCTAAGTAGTATAGACGTTTCTCAAAACACTAGTCTTATTAGATTATTTTGTAGTAACAATCAGCTAACTAGTTTAGATCTTACTCAAAATACTAGTCTTTCTAGATTATTTTGTAATAACAATCAGCTTAATAGTTTAGATGTTTCTCAAAACACTGTTCTTAGTCAATTAAACTGTAATGGCACTCAGCTAAGTAGTTTAGATGTTACTCAAAATCTTGCTCTTAATAATTTATATTGTAGTAATAATCAGCTAAGTAGTTTAGACGTAAGTCAAAATACTGCTCTTACTATTTTAGCGTTCGATGGAAATCAGCTAAGTACTATAGACGTTTCTCAAAACATTAGTCTTATTAGATTATCTTTTACTAACAATCAGCTAAGTAGTATAGACGTAAGTCAAAATACTGCTCTTACAAATTTAACTTTTTACGGAAATCAGCTAAGCAGTATAGACGTTTCTCAAAACACTGCTCTTACTGAATTAAATTGTCATAGTAATCAGCTTACTACTTTGGATCTCTCTCAAAACACTGCTCTTACGACATTATATTGTTTTAATAATCAGCTAACTGCTTTAGACTTGAAAAATGGAAATAACACCAATTTTGCCAATTTTTATGCCCATTCTAACCCTGATCTTTATTGTATTTTAGTAGATGATGCTAACTGGGCATCCGCAAACTGGACTGTAGCTAATAATAATATTGATGCTCAAGCAAGTTTTAATAATTCCTATCCCAATTTTAGTACAGTT
>NZID01000081.1 GCA_002691605.1 Crocinitomicaceae bacterium | reverse complement strand
ACATCCGAATTAACAAGAATATAATATTTAGAATTAATTTGCTTAAGACCTTCGTTGTAGCCACCCGCAAAACCCAAATTTTTTGAAAGTGAAATAACATTTATTTTTGGATGATTTTTTTTTAAAAATAAAATTGAACCATCCTTAGATCCATTGTCTATTACATAAATAGAGGCATCGTTTTTTGAATATATCTCAAATGTTGGAATAAATTTTTCAAGCCATTTAAGACCGTTGTAATTTAATATGACAACAGATGTATCTATAATTATGGATTGGTAAAAAATATATTACTATTACTTCCCCATTGTCCATCATTGGGGTTTTGAAGATTATCTACACTTCTTCCAGGAGTATTTCTTCTATGCAAATCAGTTTTCCAATTTCTGTTAAAATATTCACCTTGTAATGTAGAATGTAGAGTAACGTATTCATTAGTGCCTAAATCAGGCTTATAAAAAATGAATCTTTTATTATTGAATTTACCAATTTTATAATAATGCCAAATTTGGTATGGATAGGCACTAGGTTCATTGGGTCTATCGGTTATGGTATTTGGAGGACCATATTTAAGAAAAATTCTTCCCATATCGGTTTGATACCCTCTTCTAACTTTGGTTGAAAATAATTGGTCTGCTTTAGCTATCTCTACTTTATATTTTTGCCATGCTAATTCAGGGTTATCGGGTTGTCTGTTATACCAAAAGCTATATAAAAATTGTCTTTTTAGGGTATCATTAATATTTTCAGATTTTTTATCAATAATATTACTTTCCATTCTCGATGCAATAGGTGATAGACAATTTATAAAATCAGATATCGAATCTGATGGAATATTAGAAACAAATGTGTGATTTATAAGAACTGCATTTAATCTATCAAGTTGCATACTGTTATTTAAATTAGTTCTCTGAAAATCTATAGTACTTTTAAAAATTACACTATTTTTTTGGTTAATTAGTTCAATAGATAGTTCGTAATTTCCAGTAGGTAAATTATTTAAATCAAAAGTATTTATTACAGGATATATAGATTCAGTTGGAACTTTTTTAATTTTATTATATTGACCTGCTATTTTTTGTGTACTCTTGATTTTAATAGATTGTTTTAAAAGTAACATCCCCAAAGAATCCGAAGGAGAATTGTAAATTTCAAAATAGTAAGCTAGTTTATCAAATTCAGGTCCAAAATAATTAGAAACTAAAGGAATCATATGAAAGCCAGATTTTGTTAGTTCATTTTCTTCACTAGCTTTCCAGTAACTATCTAGTAATTCAATATCAGAAAAACAAGGGAAATTTGTATAATTCATTGTAAATTTTTCCTGATGTTTTTCTATGTTAGATGGATTGTTTATATCGATAATTTCAATAAATAAGGTATACTCTCCCTCTGTGATAGGAAATCTCTGTAAATCTATGATACCCTCTTTTTCAACATAATCCGAAACTTCTTTTATTATGTATTTTTTATGACTAATAATCTGTTTGTTCTGATTTTCTATGTATTGTAAAACTTCAATTCCCTTTTCTGTGTTGTTGGTGTCGCTACTTTCAAATAAAGTATTGCCAAATACATATAAGTAGGTTTCAATGTAATCACTTTCACTAGAATGAAATTTTTTTATATCGAGTAGGGCTTCAATTTGTGTTTGAGCAAATAAAGAACAAAAAACCAATATATTGATGAGAAAAGTTTTCATTACTACAAATTTAAACTTTAATAAGTTAATATTTATAAAAAGTTATTTTATCATTTAGAATTATAAATTTTATATATAAATTGAAAAGGTGAAATATAGTTTNTTAATCTTTTGTTTTTTTCCCTTAATAAATGGAATATCTCAAAGCCATGACATAGAGAAAAAAGACTCNTTATTNTTTGGACATTATCTTCCAGATTTAGAAGTTACAGTTTCCAACGCAGATTTTGTAAAAAAATGGAATANAACTAAATTTTATGTGAAAAGTGTATATGACTATGCTAAAATTGCTTCTGCTATGTTGACTTCTTATGAAGATACATTATCTAAAATAGATGGTCGGTATGCTAAAAAGAAATATCTATCAAAATGTAATAAAACTTTAAAAAAAGAATTTGGTAATGAAATTAAAGAAATGTCAATCAATAGAGGTATTTATTTAATGAAATTAATATATAGAAATACAGGATTAACCGCATATGATATTATTCAAAAATATAGAGGAGGTGGTACAGCCTTTTGGTTTCAAACACTATGTTTAATAAGTGGTCAAGATTTAAAAAGAGGGTATAAGCCTAAAGATGAAGACATTTTAATTGAAAGAGCCGTTAGTTTAATTGATTCTGGTAAAATGATTTATTACAAAAGAGTTCCACTCACTGATGAAGCAAGAAAGGCTCTTAAAAAGGCTAAAAAAGAGAAAAAGAAAAAAGGAAGAAAAAATACTAGAAGTTAATAATCGTGTTTTCTTTTATTTAGAAGTAATTTTTTGTTTCTATAAAAAGTTTCTGTTGTATTGGTTTTGTTAACCTGTAGATTTTCCAATTCAGGTTGACCTGCATTGATCCATGCTGTATACCAAAAAGAACCAACAGCTTTTATAGATGCTTTCATTCTTCTTTCCTGCATTCCATTGAGTCTTTTTGAATATTCATTGCTAAAGTCTCTACTGTATACTTTCATGGTTACTTGTCCTCTTTTCTCAAAAGAAAATTTTCTATCATCTGGCCATTCAATCGACAAATCTCTTTCAAATTTCAACACAGAGTCTACAGCAAAGTAGCTCTCTTCAATAAAGCCCCATGTATGAGAGAGTGGTTTTTCAATGTAGATTGCTTTTCCAGTAATTAAATCATATTCATCAAAAAAAAGTTCTGGAACTCTTGACTCCCAAAATCCATGTATGCCCTTTTGATTAGTAAACTGTCCATTATAATTTTCGGTAGCATGAAGTGGAACATGTGCATCTGAAATATAATGACCAATTTCTGCAGAATATCTTAAAATTTTACTTAAGTTTTTTTCTTTAAAAGCATTGGTAAGTTTATATAACATTATCTGAATATTCCAGGGAGAAATCCCATATGCTTTTATAGTATCCTCAGTAAATTTTTCAATTGCGTCGTTCCATCTTCTAGGCATAACATTAAATGGGTTTTCCCCTTTTTTTATGTAATGATCTATGTCTATAAAATGCTTTTCTGCTTCTCCGATTACTGCATATCTTCTCTTATCAGGGTCAATAGCATGTTCAGTGACATAGTCAATATTTTGTTTGTAAAATTGAAATAAAGAAGATTCTGGAATAGTGAAAACAGCAACTCTGTTAATTTTCTTATGTCCAAAAAATCCCCAGCCACAATGAAAGGTTGATGGTGAAAAAAAAAACTAAAAAAATTACAATATATCTTCCCATCATAAATCTTAGCTTCTAACTTTTATAGACCAGGTGAATTTAAACTTACAAATAGTTTCATTATTTTCATTAAGTCCAGTGGAAAAAGCTTCAATAATTTCAGGCTTTTTAGATTGAATAGCGGTTTTGATCTTTTCTTTGATTATTAAGCCATCATGACAAATAAATTTTGTTATTCCTGTGGCTTTTTTAAAAAATTCACCTTCACTTTTTAATGGAAGAGTAGATATAGAGGGCTGATGTTTATAGGTGTATTGCAGAATCAAAGCTGCAGTATTCATTTCTGCTCCCATTCCTAATACAGCCCAAAAAGTTGATTTGAATGGATTTTTATTAATCCACTTAAAGGGAATAGTTACTTCGCATTGGTTTTCTTCTAGCTTCTTTATTTTCATTCCGCTTAAGAAACCCATTGGTAGATTAAGTAATAAATAAGTTCTAAAAAAAAATGACTTCACAGCAAGTTCTCTAATTTTTGAAGATGGGCTGTTACTCATGTGATAGTCTTTAAAAATTAAATTTATTCTTTGGCATTAAGATACTGACTTCTCCATTCTGGTTTTTGAAAATCAGATAATAAATGAAATAGGTTTTCACCATAAAAAAAGTCATTAATATAGGTTATTCCATATTTTTGGAGTATTTGAATTTGTGGCCAACTTGGTCTAAATTTGTGCTGACCAAAACCATTAACTAGCATATTTTCTGTGGGAGTGCAATCAGGTGGGCAATAAGGGTTTCGATTGTATCTAAGTGCCCATAAATCAAACAATTTTAAGTCGGGTTTTTTTAAACATTCAAGGGAATCAAATTTATATAAGCAGTCTTTTATATTAAATCTTTTAAATAGATTTTCTCCTTTTGTATTTGCTTTAGAAGGTTGCTTGCCCATACCAATTAAAATAAATTCTCTTCCAGTAATAAATCTCGTCTTTACAATTCTCCCGCCCGATTCAGTGATTATTGCATAATTTACGTATTGAGAATTACAGTTTGGATTAATGGATATAGCAAGATGTTGATTTATATTAACAATAGGTTTAATTGAAAATGCATTAACCTCTGAGTAAAAATAACTTATAGTAAATAATATAGAAATAATAATTCTATTCATTTATCAATTATTTATCGAAATTTAATTGTAAAATTAGGGATTTTATTCGAATCTATGAAGCACAGTTGAGGTTTGACAGTAGTCTAAAGGAATATCATGTTTCTGAAAATCTATCAATTGATCAGAACATTCTAAGAGTGAAACGCCAATTTTAATACAGTTCTTATTTAGAGAAAAAAGAATCTTGTCATAAATTCCTTTTCCATATCCAATTCTATTGCCCCTAATATCAAAAATTAACAAAGGAATTATTATTATATCAATTTTCTTGTAATGATCTTTTTGATTATTCTCAGGAAAAGGGATTTTATATATTCCTTTTTTAAATGAAGTTAATGGTGAAAAACTAACACACTCCCATTTTTTTAAATTATTGCAATATACGGAAGTGAATAGACTCTTTTTATTTTTCAACCTATTATGTATTTTCCAAGTGTCGACTTCCTTATTATCATCAATGGGATAAAATAAATGAGTTTTTTGGTGGTCGAAATTGAAATTTTGAAATAGTTGCTCAGTAATTTTTTGAGATCTTAAATCAACAATTTCATTGTTGAGCTTAATTCTTTTAAGAAAAGCATTTTTCCTTAGTTGATTTTTATTTCCATTTGATATTGCAGCCAATTGATGGTTTTTGATCGAAATCTATTTTTTTATTTTTGAGAATATAATCTAAAACTAATCTCAAATCTTTGCCATTTACAGGTTTATCATTTCCAGGTCTAGAGTCATCTAGTTGACCTCTGTACATACATTCTAATTTATGATTAAATACGCTAAAATCAGGTGTGCAAGCAGCGTCATAACTTTTAGCTACCATTTGAGTTTCATCGTATAAATAAGGAAAAGTAAAATTTTTATCTATTGCAAGTTTTTTCATTTTTTCAGGACTGTCATCTGGATAATTGATAATGTCATTGCTGCTTATGGCTACAAATCCAATGTCTTTTTTTTGATATGTTTTTGCAAGCATTACAATTTCGTCTAAAACATGAATAACAAACGGACAGTGATTACAAATAAACATTACCACCAAACCATTTTTTTGAGCTATTTCGTTTAAGCTTATAAGCTGTTGGTCAATTACATTGGGTAATTTGAAATTGGGAGCTTTAAAACCTAGAGGAATTTGCGTGGTAGGAGTTCTTGCCATTTTGATTAAATTAGTCTTATTAAATATAACAGTAAAATCGTAAAATGATGAAATATTTTTTAAAGATTTATTTAATTTTTCTTTCATTTATTATTTCTGGACAAAAGAACGATTCTCTTCGTTTAAAAGAAATTTATAATTATAATTTGACTAAAAGTAATTGTTATGAGAACTTACGATCTTTATGCAAGGATATTGGCAATAGATTAAGTGGTAGTGTTTCAGCTCAAAAAGCAGTAGAATGGGCAGGAATAATTATGAAAAAAACTAATTTAGATACTTTTTATTTTCAAAAAATCATGGTTCCTCGTTGGGTTAGAGGAGATGTAGAATCCGTATTTTGGAAAAATCAAAATGGTGATATAGAAAAGATTAATTGTACTGCTCTAGGAGGTTCAGTTGGTACAAATGGAACCTTAGAAGGTCAAGTAATTGAAATTAAAAACTGGAGTGAATTAGAAAAATATGGTAAAAAAAATATAAAAGGGAAAATAGTTTTTTTTAATAGAGCAATGAACCCTACCTACATCTCTACGGGAATGGCCTACGGAAGTTGTGTTGATCAACGTCACAACGGTGCTTCTAGAGCAGCAGAGTATGGAGCTATAGCTGTTTTAGTAAGGTCAATGACTTTAAAATTTGATAAAAACCCGCATACAGGCTCTATGTCTTACACAGATTCTTTAAAAAAGATACCTGCGGCAGCTATAAGCACTTTTGATGCTCACAATCTAAGTGAAGCCCTAAAAAATGAAGAGTTTTCTAGTTTATCTATGAACCTATCTTGTAAACAATTATCAGATACCATTTCTTATAATGTAATTGGAGAAATAAGAGGCACTAAATTTCCTAAAGAAATTATTTTAGTTGGAGGCCATTTAGATTCTTGGGATATAGGAGAGGGAGCTCATGATGATGGAGCAGGTGTTGTTCAAAGTTTGCAAGTTTTAGAAACATTTAAAAAATTGAATATTTCACCACAAAGAACCCTGAGATGTGTAATGTATATGAATGAAGAAAATGGAAATAGAGGAGGAAAACATTACGCAAAAATTGTAAGAAAAACAGGTGAAAAACACATATTTGCTCTTGAATCGGATAGAGGAGGTTTTTCGCCAAGAGGATTTAGTATAGATGGAACCAAATTACAATTAGGATATTTACAAAGTTTTAAATCTTTATTCGAACCCTATCAACTTCACTTATTTTCTAAAGGATACAGTGGAGTAGATATTGGTCCATTAAAAGATGGTAAGTTATGTTTGGTAGGATTAGTACCAGATTCTCAAAGATATTTTGATTATCATCACTCTAAAGAAGATATTTTTGAAAATGTCCACAAAAGAGAATTAGAATTAGGCGCATCTGCAATTACTTCCATGGTATATTTAGTAGATAAATATGGATTGCCTAATAATAATTTAATTAAAAAATAAAATTATGATAGATATATTAGCATTTGGAGCTCATCCGGATGATGTTGAGTTAAGTGCAGCAGGAACTTTAATAAAGCATGTCAAAAAAGGATTTTCTGTAGGAATTGTAGATTTAACATTAGGCGAGATGGGAACGAGAGGAACTCCCGAAATCAGAAAAAAAGAAGCGGATGATGCAATGAAGATAATTGGAGCAAAATTTAGAGATAATCTTCACCTCCCAGATGCATTCATAGATATTTCAAAAGAGGCAATTTCTAAAATAGTTCATAAAATTAGACTATACCAGCCAAAAATTATTTTATGTAATGCGATTAAAGATAGACATCCGGACCATAGCGTTGCCTCGAAATTAGTATCCAAATCATGTTTTATTTCTGGATTATCAAAATTTGAAACTTTTGAAAAAAAAATTCCCCAACCTTCGTATCGACCCTTAAACATTTACCATTATATTCAAGATCAATGGATTGATCCTGATTTAATCATTGATATTTCAGATGAGTATAAACAAAAAAATGAAGCCATAATGGCATTTAAAAGTCAGTTTTATAATGCCAATAGTTTAGAACCCTCAACGCCTATCTCTAGCAAAGAATTTTTAGAATCTATAAAATCTAAAGCTATACTATTAGGTAGGTCAATTAATAAAAAATACGGGGAAGGTTTTACTGTTGAACGACCCATAGGTTCTAATAATTTATTTAATTTATCTTAAGTATGAAAAATTTCAACTATTTCTTTATATCATTATTTTTTCTTTCTTGTGCTTCTAGTTCTGAATCGATTTCTGATGAAACCAAAGCAATAGATAGTTTACAAAAAGAGTTGAATTCAAAAAATGAAGCTCTAATATCTTTAGAATTCGATAAAGTGAATAATGATTCAATTGTAAATCTTTATGCGCTTTATCTTCAAAAAATTAAAGAAAATATAAATGAAATCAATAGGCAAGAACTTTTAATTAAAAAGGCTAAAAATAATTCTGATTTTTTTGAAAAAGACACTAGTGATATTATTGAATCCATTAAAATTTTATCTAAAAAATTACAAGAAAATGAATCTATGATAATGGCATTGAATAATGCAGTAAGTCAGGAAAAAAGTAAAAATTCTCAATTTGCTTCTAAGGTATCAGCATTAAATGAAGAGATAGCAAAAAGCAATAGGGAAGTTTATTTTTTAAGAGAAGAATTAAATAGTTTGAATGCTTCATTTGAATCGGTATTTAATAAATATAAACTCCAAAATCAAACCATAAATAAACTAAATAAAAAACTTAATGAAGTTGCATATGTAGTTGGTTCAAAATTGGAACTTTTAGAAAATGGGATTTTGACTAAAAGCGGTGGAATTATAGGGATTGGTAAGACCAGAAAGCTTAATTCAGATTTGAATACAGATTATTTTACCTATGTTTCTAAATATGATTTGAAAAGTATACAGCTAGGTTACAAGACTGTGAGAATAATCACTTCTCATCCCTCAAATTCTTATAAGTGGTTTAATAAAAATGAAGTCATAGATTCTTTAGTAATACTTAACCAAAAAGATTTTTGGAATAACAGTAAGTTTTTAGTTTTAGAAGTAAAATAACTTACATTAAGGCATTTCTAATTTTCATTGCTTGTTTTAAAATTGGATGAAGTAAATCTAATTTTAACATTGTATGAGGATCACTTTTAGCATTTTCTGGTTGAGGATGAGTTTCAATAAAAAGTCCATCAACCCCATTCGCAACTGCTCCATTCACAATGGAGGAGATTAGTGATGGATCTCCACCGGTTACCCCACTTGTCTGGTTGGGCTTTTGTACTGCATGAGTACAATCCATTAGTACCGGAACACCATGTTTTTTTAATTTAGTGATTGCTGTAGCGTCAACTATTAAATCTTGATAGCCAAAACTATTACCTCTCTCACAAATCCATGCATTTTTATTGCCAGTTGAATGAACTTTGTCAACAGCAAATTTCATTGAATCATGAGACATAAACTGACCTTTTTTTATGTTTACGGGTAATCCAGTTTTTCCTGCAGCTATAAGAAGTTGTGTTTGTCTACATAAAAAAGCAGGAATTTGTATATGATTTACATATTTAGCTACTTTTTCAGCTTCATGACTCTCATGAATATCTGTAATGGTTCCTACATTTAGTTCTTTACCAATTCGCTTAATAATTTCCAAAGCTTTGGTGTTACCAATTCCGGTAAAACTATTTTTTTTAGATCGGTTTGCTTTTTGGTAACTTGCCTTAAAAATATAGTTGATAGAAAGATCTTTACAGATTGATTGAACTTTCCTAGCAATTTCTAACCCAGTAAAGTCATCTTCAATGGCGCAAGGACCAGCAATTAATGTAAATTGATTCATTCTTTAGCTTTTTTTCCTAAATAACCACTATGGTGTCTTTTGGCATAGTCTTCTTTAGAAAATTTAATTTTTTTCATCATACTTACCACAAGAATATCTCCAACAACAGTCATTACTGTGGTAGAAGTAGTAGGAGTAAGCCCTAATGGACAAATTTCTTTTGGATTTCCAGTAAATAAGCACTCATTAGAAACTTTTGCTAGAGGACTATTTTGGTCACCAGTTAGAGAAATTACAGGAATATTGTTGTAAAGATTTTTAGCTAAATCAATAAATTCTAATATTTCCCTAGTTTTTCCCGAGTTGGAAATTAATAATAGTACATCATTTTTTTGTAAAAGACCTAAATCACCATGTTGCGCTTCACTTGGGTGAATAGAAACTGCAGGAGTCCCGGTTGATGACAGTGTAGTAGCGATATTCATACCTATTTGCCCGGCTTTTCCCATTCCACTAACTACTACTTTTCCATTTTTTAAATGAACATTTTGAAAAATAACATCGATTACATTTTCAATAATCCCATTAATAGGAATATTTTTTATGGCCTTTACTTCTTGATCAATATATTTATTTATAATGTCTTTCACTACTCAAAAGTAAGTATTATAGTTGATGTTTTTTCTCATAAATTTTTCTTACCTTCTTTAAATCATCTTCTGTATCTACCGGATGAGATAAATAATTAGTTATACCAACTTTTATTTTTCCTCCGTTTTCAAGCCATCTTAACTGTTCTAGATTTTCTGACCTTTCCAAAAAAGATGGATTCATGCTACAGAATTTTTTTAAACAATCTTTTTGATAACCATAAATGCCAATATGTTGGTAAAATTTACCTTTTAGTTCTGCATTTTCAATTTGATAATTTTTTTGGTAGGGGATAATATTTCTAGAAAAATAAAGTGCATAGTCGTTAACATCTTTTACTAAAAAAACCTTCCCTTTTTTAGGGTAATTTTGACTATTAATTTCTAATGCAACAGTTGCAAAATCAGTCCTTGAATCGTCAAAACATTTGATTAATTTATTTATATGATCTTCATGTAATAATGGTTCATCACCTTGAATATTAATTACATAGTCGTAATCTAATTTGGTTTTATTCGACCAATTATTAACGGCTTCTAAGCATCTGCTAGTACCATTTTGGTGGCTATTTTTAGTTAAAACTACATTTCCTTTAAAACTTTCAACACATTTTAAGATTCTTTTATCGTCTGTAGCTACTATCACATTTTGCAAAGATTGGCACGCTTTTTCGTAGACATGTTGAATCATTGATTTTTCACCAATTAATTTTAATGGTTTCCCCGGTAGTCTAAAAGAATTATATCTGGCAGGAATAACACCCAAAATTTTAGATGTATTATTTTTCATTTTTCTAAATATATAAACAGTTGAAAGAAAACAGGTTATTTTACGTATTATTATAAATAGGTTACATTATTTAGGATGTTTTAATATATTTATTTAGTGTCAAGCAAAAAAATAAAAGAATATATCAACTCCAACAGGAGAGATTTTTCAAATAAACCATTCAACAAAGAAATGGCTCACGATGATCCTATTAAACAATACGAAAGGTGGTTTGAAGAAGCTCTAGAAAGTAAAATATTAGACCCTTATGCAGCTTGTCTATCAACTGTTGACTTTGAAGGTAGACCCTCTTCAAGAATATTATACATAAGAGATATTTCTAAAAATGGATTTATTTTTTACACTAATTTTAATTCTAAGAAAGGGAATGATTTAAATAAAAATAAATATGGGTCATTAAATGTTTTTTGGCCTGATTTAGAAAGACAAATTAGAATTCAAGGTGTAATAGAAAAGGTTAACAATTCAACTTCTGATAAATATTTTAATGCTAGGCCAAGATCTAGTCAAATAGGTGCATGGGCGTCCAACCAAAGTGAAAATCTTCACAACAGAGCTGAATTAGAAGCGAAAATTGAATTTTTTAAAAAAAAATTCAAAAATATTGAAGTCCCTAGACCTCCACACTGGGGTGGTTATTGTTTAGTTCCATTTTTAATGGAGTTTTGGCAAGGTAGACCAAGTAGATTACACGATCGTATAGTTTATAAAAAAGAAAGTAATAAATGGATAAAAAGTCGATTGTCTCCATAATTGACCAGTATTTTCAAAGATTTCCATTTAGAAAAATCGAAATTAATGATTCAATTTCATTAGATCTAAAAATAATAGTTGTAATTCCTGTTTATAATGAAGATGCTATTGAAGACACATTAGAATCCATTTTTTTGAGTCAAAAAGATTTTTCTTTTAGTGTTGAAATAATACTACTAATAAATAATTCTACAGATGCACCATCTTCCATAATTAAAAAAAATCAAAATACTTATAATAATTTAAAATTATTTGCCCTTCAAAAAAACCATTGTCATATACACTTAATTCCTATTTACATAGATGACTTAGACCCAAAACATGCAGGTGTTGGTTGGGCAAGAAAATTAGGAATGGATTTGGCTTTACAAAGATTTAAAAAGGTCGGCTTTAATGGAATTATTGTTGGTTTAGATGCAGATACTAAGGTTGCAAATAATTACTTTAATGAAATCAATCAATTTTTTATAAAAACAGATTTTCAAGCAGGTTCTATTCATTTTGAACATCCTACTAAGGGAGTGAAATACCACCAATTTAATTATGATCAAATAATTAACTACGAATTACATCTAAGATATTATAAAAATGCATTATTGTATATAGGACTTCCTTTTGCCTTTTATACTATTGGTAGCGCCTTTGCGTTAACTGCAAAGGCCTATGCAAGACAAGGAGGGATGAATCGAAGAAAGGCAGGGGAAGATTTTTATTTTATTAATAAGTTAATCAAAGGTGAAAAATTTGGAGAAATTAATAAAACAATGGTTTTTCCATCTCCAAGAATATCCGACCGAGTACCATTTGGTACAGGAAGAGCTATTTTAGAAGCTTCAAAACGTAAAAAAGACTTAAAGCTTACCTATGATTTCAAATCTTTTCAGGTGCTGAAAGAATGGATGGAAATTATTAAAAGTAAAAGTTATAATTATAGACAGTTTCCTCCATTAATAAAGCAATTTATGACTTTCAAAGAATGGGAAGCTCATCATCAACTATTTTTAAAAAATAGTTCCAATAAAAATAGCTATCAAAATATGTTTTACAAAAAATTTGACGCATTTTGGATTTTAAAATTTATACATTTTTCAAGAGATAAATCCTACAAGAATTCTTCCTTAGTCAAAAACACCAATTTTTTGCTTGATAAATTAGGCTACAAAAATTACAGTTCAGCTATTGAGCAACTTAATTTTTTAAGGACAATAGATAAAAAGGGGGCTTAAGCCCCTTAAAATTTTACAATAGATTAAGTTACTTTAAAGAATCCACTACTGCTTTAAAAGCATCGGGATGATTCATAGCTAAGTCCGCTAGTGTTTTTCTATTAAGTTCTATGCCTTTAGAGTTTACTTTACCCATGAATTCAGAATAACTCATTCCATGGAGTCTAGCACCAGCATTTATTCTTTGAATCCATAAGGCTCTAAAATTTCTTTTTTTCTGTCTTCTGTCTCTATAAGCATATTGAAGACCTTTATCAACTGCATTTTTGGCAACAGTATGAACATTTTTTCTTCTTCCGAAGTATCCTTTTGCTTGTTTTAGTATTTTTTTTCTTCTAGCTTTTGCAGCTACACTATTTACTGATCTTGGCATAATTTAAATTTTTAACTTAAAGCGTCTTGGTGAACTTATCTTTTGACATGACTTTAAGTTGGGTTTTACATTTAATAACCGTGAAATTTTAAGCGCAAAGTTGCAACTTAATACTTTTCACATCTGACTTACTTACCAAAGTAGCTTTAGTCAGATTTCTTTTTCTTTTTGTTGACTTCTTGGTCAAAATATGACTTTTGAAAGCGTGTTTTCTTTTAATTTTTCCACTGCCAGTAAACTTAAATCTTTTTTTGGCACTGGAGTTGGTTTTCATTTTAGGCATAATAATTAATTGATATTTATTTCTTTTTTGGATTAATAATTATAATCATTTTCTTTCCTTGAAGTTCAGGCATTTTTTCTAAAACCCCGTATTCTTCTAATTCTTGCGCAAATTTTAGTAACAAAATTTCTCCTCTATCTTTGTAAATAATAGATCTTCCTTTAAAAAAAACAAAAGCCTTTAACTTATTTCCATCATTCAAAAATTTGATAGCATGTTTTAGTTTAAACTGAAAATCGTGTTCATCTGTGTTAGGACCAAATCTTATTTCTTTGAGTACAATTTTAACTTGTTTTGATTTAAGTTCTTTCTGCTTCCTTTTTTGTTCATACAGAAACTTTTTATAATCTATTACTTTACAAACTGGGGGATTTGCATTAGGCGATATTTCAACTAAGTCTAAATCCATATCTTCTGCCATTTTAATAGCTCTATGCGTTGGGAATATACCTTGTTCAATTCCTTCTCCTACTACTCTTACTTCTGGAACTCGAATTCTTTCATTAATCCTATGTGGATCTTCTTTTATAATTCTTCCTCTGTTGGGTCTTCTTGGTCTGATAATCCTCCTTTTTAAGTCTATTAATTATAATCTATAAAATCTTTTTCTATAAAACTTTTAATAAGATTTGAAAAATTCTCAACTGTGAATTGTCCTAAATCTCCTTTACCTTGTTGTCTTACAGAGATCACTTTATCTTTAATTTCTTTCTCACCAAGTATAATCATAAAAGGTACTTTATTAAGTTCAGCATCTCTTATTTTTCTACCTATTTTTTCTGATCTTTGATCAACAAGACCGCGAATATCGTAATTTTTTAGAAGTTTTAAAACTTCTTGTGCATAATCATTAAATTGTTCACTTAAAGGAAGTATGATAAATTGTTCTGGATTTAACCATAATGGAAATTTCCCGCCCGTATGCTCAATAAGCAATGCAACAAACCTTTCTAGTGAACCAAAAGGAGCTCTATGGATCATTACAGGCCGGTGTTTTTTATTATCAGGACCTGTATATTCTAATTCAAATCTTTCTGGAAGGTTATAATCTACTTGAATTGTTCCCAATTGCCAAGACCTATTTAATGCATCTTTGACCATGAAGTCTAGTTTAGGTCCGTAAAAAGCTGCTTCTCCATATTCTATTATAGTTTTCAGTCCTTTATCTTCTGCGGCATTAATAATTGCATTTTCAGCTTTATCCCAATTTTCCAAACTTCCAATATATTTTTCATCATTTTTAGGATCTCTTAAAGAGACTTGGGCAACAAATTCTTCAAATTTTAATGCATTAAAAACATATAATACCAAGTCTATTACTTTTTTAAATTCTTCTTCAAGTTGATCAGGTCTACAAAATATATGAGCATCATCCTGAGTAAATCCCCGGACTCTTGTTAAACCGTGAAGTTCACCACTTTGTTCATATCGGTATACTGTTCCAAATTCTGCTAATCTTAGTGGAAGATCTTTATAGGATTTAGGAGACGAATTGAAAATTTCGCAATGATGAGGACAATTCATTGGTTTCAGAAGAAATTCTTCTCCTTCATTTGGAGTTTTTATAGATTGAAAAGAATCTTCACCATATTTTTCATAATGTCCAGAACATACATATAGGTTTTTATGTCCAATATGAGGAGTTGAAACAGGTAAGTATCCTGAATTTGTTTGAGCTTTTCTTAAAAATTCAACCAATCTTTCTTTGAGCTCTGTTCCTTTTGGAAGCCATAGAGGCAAACCAAGACCTACTTTTTCAGAAAAAGTAAATAATTCTAGTTCTTTTCCTAGTTTTCTATGATCTCTTTTTTTAGCTTCTTCAAGTTTTTCTAGGTAAGCATTCAAGTCTTTTTGCTTTTCAAATGTAATGCCGTAAATTCTAGTAAGTTGCTTATTTTTTTCATCACCTCTCCAATATGCACCAGCAATGTTTAATAATTTGACAGCTTTGATAAATCCTGTATTAGGAAGATGAGGTCCTCGACACAAATCTGTAAAATTACCTTGGCTATATAAAGTTATGGATCCATCTTCAAGGTCTTTCAAAAGTTCCAGTTTGTAAGGGTCATTTTTTATTTGAAAATATTTAATAGCATCTTTTTTAGAAATTTCTTTTCTAATAAATGGGTTTTTTTGTCTAGCAAGTTCTATGATTTTTTTTTCTATCTTTTCTAAATCTGATTCTGAAATAGTATAATTATTAAAATCAATATCGTAATAAAAACCATTTTCAATAGGTGGTCCGATAGCTAATTTTACCCCAGGATAGTAAAATTCAATTGCCTCGGCCATGATGTGAGCGCTACTGTGCCACATAGTAGATTTACCTCCAGATTCATTAAAAGTTAGAAGTTTTAATGTTACATTTTCTTTTAAAGGCCTATTGAGATCCCAAACCTCGCCATTAACTTCAGCAGCTAAAACTTTTCTAGCCAATCCCTCACTAATCGATTGGGCAATTTCTAGGGAAGTAGAATTTATTTTAACTTCTTTTAAAGTACCATCTGGAAGTGTAACTTTTATCATCTCAGTTTTTATGGATGTCAAATATAATGAAATGATTCTCTAAGAAAAGAACCTAATTAAAATATTCATTACTTTGTATTGCAATGAAAATGGATATTCTCCAAAAATATAATCAAACTAATTTATTTGGTAAGTATCTTGATTTAAAATTAGATATTGTAAAACCTGGTGATATAACCTACAAAGTAAAAGTCCAAAAACAACATCTAGCAACTGTAAAATCAGCCCATGGTGGGTTTTTATCTGCCATTTTTGATCAAATTGTTGGTACAGCAGCATTAAGTAAATCAATGGAGGAGTTGAAATTAGTTTCAACAGTAGAATTTAAAATTAATTTTTTAAACCCCAGTTTCCTAAACGATGAATTAACTGGACGAGGATTAGTTATAAAACATGGGAAAAGACTTTATACCGTTCGGGGGGATATATATAATCAAGATAAAGATCTAATTGCAACAGGTATTGCAACGTTGAATGCTTATCCTTATGAAAAAAGTGACATGAATCTTTAAATAATATAATTATGAAAAAAATACTAATCTTATTTCTATCAGTTGCATTTTCCCAACTTTCAATTTCTCAAACCAAAAAAAATAAAGAAAAATCGGAATTAAGTAAAATTAATCTTTCAGGATTTAAATTCAGATCTGTTGGTCCTGCATTGACTGCAGGAAGAATTGCAGACATAGCTGTTCATTCTAGAAATCCTAAAATTTATTACGTGGCAGTAGCTTCGGGAGGGGTTTGGAAAACTGAAAATAGTGGAAATACCTATCATCCAATTTTCGATAGTCAAGGATCTTACAGTATTGGATGCTTGAAAATAGATCCTAATAATGAACATGTAATCTGGGTAGGAACAGGCGAAAATAATAACCAACGTAGTGTTGCTTATGGGGATGGAGTGTATAAAAGTTTAGATGGTGGAAAAAGTTGGAAAAATATGGGGCTTAAAAACTCAGAGCATATAGGAATGATAGAAATAGATCCAAATAATTCCAATAATATTTATGTTGCCGCATATGGGCCGTTATGGAAAGAAGGCGGTGAAAGAGGTTTGTACTTTTCAAAAAACGGAGGTAAAGATTGGGAACTAATATTAAAAACCGATGAACATACTGGCGTTAACGAAGTTCATCTAGATCCAAGAAATTCATCAACTATTTATGCTACTACTCATCAAAGAAGAAGACATGTATATACTTATGTTGGAGGAGGATTAGGATCGAAAATATATAAATCTACTGATTCTGGCAAATCTTGGAAAGAACTTAAAAGTGGATTACCCAATTCGATTAAGGGAAGAATCGGTATGGATATATCACCTGCAAATCCGGATTATTTATACGCTTTGGTTGAAGCTGAAAATAATAAGCAAGGACTTTATGTTTCGAAAGATAGAGGGGAAAGTTGGAATAAAAAAAATAAATATGTTACTAGTGGAAATTATTACCAAGAAGTTTTTTGTGACCCCCTTAATTGTAATAAAGTTTTTTTCATGGATACATGGCTCCATCACACTAGTGATGGAGGAAAAACAGTAGTTAAAACAGGCGAAAAAAGTAAACATGTAGATAATCATTGCATATGGATAGATCCAAAGGATACCGATCATTGGATTGTAGGTTGTGATGGTGGTATTTATGAAACTTGGGATCATTCTAGTAATTGGCACTTTAAGCCCAACCTTCCAATTACCCAATTTTATAAAGTTGCTGTTGATAATGATTGGCCATTTTATAATATTTATGGTGGCACTCAAGATAATAACAGCCTTGGTGGCCCATCTAGGACGATATCTAATCACGGAATCATGAATTCAGATTGGTATATAACTAATGGCGGTGATGGATTTGAGAGTGCAATTGACCCAAAGGACCCCAATATTGTATATGCACAATCTCAATATGGATGGTTAGTTCGTTATGATCGACTTTCTGGTGAAAAAGTGGGAATTAAACCTATGGCCAACGATAAGATGAGTGCATTAAGATGGAACTGGGATGCACCATTAATAATAAGCCCTCATAACCACAATAGACTATACTTTGCTGCCAATCAACTTTTTAGGAGTGAAAACAAAGGGGACGAATGGAAATGTATTAGTCCAGATTTATCGAGAAATTTAGACAGAAACCAACTGAAAGTAATGGGTAGAATTCAAAGTTCTGATGCAATTATGAAAAACAAATCAACTACAATGTATGGAAATATTGTAGCACTCGATGAATCTCCTTTACAAGAAGATTTAATTTATGTGGGAACTGACGATGGATTAATTCAAGTAAGTGAAAATGCTGGAGATACCTGGAAAAAATATGAAGATTTTAAAGGCATTCCAGCATTTACATATGTAAACTCATTAGTAACCTCTCAACATTATATCAACAGAGTTTATGCTGTTTTTAATAATCACAAAAGAGGCGATTTTGCTCCATATATATTAGTTTCTAATGACAAAGGGAAAACTTGGAAGTCCATTGTTTCCAATCTCCCAATAAGAGGCTCTGTATATGATATTGTTGAGGATCATAAAGATGAAAATTTACTATTTGTAGGAACTGAATTTGGTGTTTATTTTTCTTACAATAGTGGAAAAGAATGGAAACAATTAAAGAATGGTTTACCAACTATTGCTGTTAGAGATTTAGAAATTCAGAAAAGAGAAAACGACTTAGTTTTAGCTACTTTTGGTAGAAGTTTTTATGTCTTAGATGATTATTCTGCACTTAGATTTCTAAAAGAAAAGATAAATAAAAAAGCACATATATTTCCAATTAAAAAATCTCTAATGTATATTGATTATAGACCACTTGGGTTAAGAGGAAAGGGTTCTCAGGGAGAATCACATTATACTGCTAAAAACCCTCCAATAGGAGCAGTAATTAATTATATTTTTAATGACTCTCTTAAAACCCAAAAGGAAATAAGGCAGTCTAATGAAAAGAAAATGATTAAATCTAAATTAGATATTCAATATCCAACCATAGAGGATCTCAAATATGAAGATAATGAAGAAAAACCGTATTTAATTTTCACGATATTAGATGAGGACGGTAAAGAGATAAGAAAAATTACTGAAAAACCTAAATTAGGTTATAATAGTATTGTTTGGAATTTTAGACTAACTCCTCAAAATAATATTTCTTTAAAATCATCTTCTCCTGGAAGATATAGTGAAGCTAACAATGGACCATTTGCATTACCAGGAAAATACTTTGTGACAATGCATAAAGTTCAAAATGGAATCACTACAATGATGGTAGACAAGACACCATTTGAGTGTGAATGGTTAAATCAACTTTCAACACCAACAGATAATAAAATTGCTCGTTTATCTTTTCAATTAAAAGTAGATCAAATTCGGAAAGCAATTGATGCATCTTCGGAAGTTTTAAAAGAAGACAAAAAGAGATTAGAGTTTATAAAATCCGCATTTAAATCTTACCCAAATTTAGATTTAAAGTATTTAAGTAAAATTCGTCAACTGGATAGTATAAGAAAAGAAATAAGAATTCAATTATATGGAGATGAGTCTTTGAGTAAAAGAGATATAGAACAAAAAGAATCCATTTCTTCTAAGGTGGGTATTATTATATGGAATATGTGGAGAAACAGATCTAATCCAACCATCACCAATAAAAATCTTTACGAATCAGCTTCAAATAGTTTTGAAAAATTGATAGTTGAAATTCAGAATTTAGAAAGCTTGATAAAAGAGATAGAAAAGTATTTAGAAAGTAGGGAAGTCCCATTTACACCTGGAAGAGGTTTAATACTAAATTGGAAAAATGAATAATGTCTACAAGAGCACTATTAAAAGCCTGTCCTAGAGTAATTTTTATATTTTTTAGGATCAAATTCATACAAAATTGCTTTTCTTCCTCTAGTATTTCTTTGTACTTTTTTTATTTCTCTTAAAAAATCCATTTCAAGTATTCTTCTTCTAAAATTTCTTTTATCAAATTTTTTCGATAAAAAAGAAGCATACAAGCCTTCTAATTCATTCATAGTAAATTGATTTGGAAGCAAATTTTTCCCAAGTGGTCTATATTTCATTCTTCTTTTTATTCTTTTTAGAGCCATATCTATCATATCATTATGATCAAATGCCAAATCAATATTAGGATCTAAACTTGTGAATGAAGCTCCGCTTTTAACATTTAAATTCACTTTATCTTTTTCTAAATTTATTAATCCATAAAATGAAATACAGATTATTCTTCCATTAGGGTGTCTATATAATTTACCAAATGCATTTAATTGTTCTACATAAATATTGCTATTTCCAATATTATATTTTAATATTTCAGAACATACATCTTCTAAAGATTCATTCGCATTTAATATTTTTGTTGGAAGAATCAAAGCCCCTTTATAAGGTTCTTCATTATTAATAACTGTTAGTATTTTTTTTTGATCGTTATCATAACAAAACAAACAAATACTTACTGAGATTCCAATGTTTTGATTTAGTTTTAAAAAGCTCATAATAAACTAATTAGTGTAATAAAAACACTAAGTTAATTAATTAATTATTCCTGAACCAATTAGTTCATCATTTTTATACCAACTAACAAATTGTCCAGAAGTAATTCCTCTTTGTTTTTCATTGAATAGAACCTGTAATTCTTTATTTACATAGCTAATTTTACATTTTGTTAGTGGTTGACGATACCTTATTCTTGCATCATAATCTGCAGTAGAAGAGGCTGTTATCTTTAGATCAGGTCTAACCCAATGTATATTTTTTAAATCTACTGTTAAAGACTTTCTAAAAAGTCCAGGATGTTTTTCACCTTGGCCAACATAAATAATATTTTCTTTTACGTTTGTAGAAATAACAAATAATGGATCAGTTTTCCCACCTATATTAAGTCCTTTTCTTTGCCCAATTGTAAAATAATGTGCACCATTATGTTCTCCTACTACTTTACCCATTTCTTTATGGTATTCTATTGGGTAAAGACTCATTTCTTTTTCTTTAAATATGGGATGTTTTTGATCCACTTCTATAACCTTTCCAATTTTAGGTTTTAAAAATTGCTGTAAAAATACAGGTAACTTTACCTTGCCAACAAAACATAATCCTTGAGAATCTTTTTTAGAAGCTGTATTTAATCCAATATCTGAAGCTATTTTTCGGACCATTTTTTTATGATAATTACCTAATGGAAATAAGCTTTTAGAAAGTTGAAATTGATTTACTTGACATAAAAAGTAACTTTGATCCTTCGTCTGGTCAATCCCAGATAAAAGACGAAAAGTTTTTTTACCGTTTATAGTTATTACTTCTTTTCTACAATAGTGTCCTGTCGCAATATAATCAGCTCCAAGTTCTAAAGCTTTTTTTAAAAAAAGGTCAAATTTTATTTCTCTATTACAAAGTATATCTGGGTTTGGAGTTCTACCATCTTTATATTCTTTAAACATATAATCGACAATTCGATTTTTATATTCTTTACTAAAATCAATTACTTGAAAAGGAATTCCTAAAATTTCAGAAACTTGTAAGGCATCATTACTGTCTTCTATCCAAGGGCATTCTTCATCAATAATAACCGTATCATCATTCCAATTGCGCATAAATAGACCAATTACTCTGTACCCTTTTTTTTGTAATAAATAAGCAGCTACGCTAGAGTCAACTCCGCCAGAAAGACCAACAACAACTGTTTCCATTTTTCAAAAGTAAATAGAAATCATCTTTTGACCTAAAATTGTTTTTTGTTAAAATAGATTTATCTTTAAATTATACTAAATTCATGAATACTAATTATCCGAATTTATTCGAGCCTTTAGACTTAGGATTTACCACTTTGAAAAATAGAGTTTTAATGGGCTCTATGCATACTGGTTTGGAAGAGGTAAAAAACGGATATCAAAGAATGGCTACTTATTTTGAGCAAAGAGCAAAAGGAGGTGTTGGACTTATAGTAACAGGTGGTATAGCCCCAAATTTTAGAGGATGGGTTGCTCCATTTTCGAGCAAATTAACTAGTAAAAGAGTAGCCAAAAAACACCAATTGGTTACTAATGCAGTACACAAGTACGATGCTAAAATTTGTTTGCAAATTCTTCATGCTGGAAGATACGGTCATCATCCGTTTAATGTGTCTTCTAGTAATGTGAAATCACCTATATCTAAATTTAAAACAAAGGCTCTTTCAGAAAAAGGAATCCAAAAAACAATTAACGATTTTGTTAAATGTTCAATGTTAGCTCAGTATGCAGGATATGATGGTATTGAAATAATGGGATCTGAAGGTTATTTAATTAATCAATTTATAGTTAAAAGAACCAATAGAAGAACTGATAGTTGGGGAGGAAGTTATGAAAATAGAATCAGATTCCCATTGGAGATTGTTAAGAGAATTAGACAAGAAGTGGGCTCCAACTTTATTATTATTTTTCGACTGTCAATGTTAGACTTAGTTGAAGGAGGTAGTTCTTGGGAAGAAGTAGTTTTTTTAGCAAAGAAGTTAGAAAAATCAGGAGTTTCACTTATAAATACTGGTATTGGATGGCATGAATCTAGAATTCCAACAATAGCTACTATGGTGCCTAGAGGTGCCTTTAGCTGGGTAACCAAAAGAATGATGGGGGAAGTCAATATACCATTAATAACCACCAATAGAATTAATACACCTGAAAAGGCTGAAAAAATATTAGCTGATGGACATGCTGATATGGTTTCTTTAGCCAGACCTTTTTTAGCAGACCCTGATTTTGTAAATAAGGCAAAAGAAAACAATTCTAAAGAAATTAATACTTGTATAGCTTGTAACCAAGCTTGTTTGGATCATGCTTTTAAGGGAAAAGTAGCAAGTTGTTTGGTAAATCCACTTGCTTGTCATGAAACAGAGATTAACTTAGATAAGGTTATAAAAAGTAAAAAAATTTTAGTGGTGGGTGCTGGTCCTGCTGGCTTGGCATATGCGGTAACAGCAGCCAAAAGAGGTCACCAAGTGACCCTAATGGAAAAATCAAATTTAATTGGCGGACAGTTTAATATGGCAAAAATTATACCAGGTAAAGAAGAGTTTTATGAAACTATTCGGTATTTTAATAATATGTTGTCAAAATATAACGTGAATGTAAAGTTGAATTCAACTTTTGATCCAAATATGGCTGCAAATTATGAATATGTTGCTTTAGCTACAGGAATTATTCCTAGAACACCAAAAATTGATGGAATTAATCATTCAAAAGTAGTAAGCTACATTGACGTGCTAAAAGGAAAAGTTAAAATAGCAAATTCTATTGCCATAATTGGAGCAGGTGGAATAGGTTTCGATGTTGCAGAATATTTGTCCCACAGTGGAACTTCTTCCTCCAAAGAAACTTCTTTGTTTATGAAAGAATGGGGAGTTGACACTTCCTTTATAGCTAGAGGAGGAGTAGAGGGAGTAAAAGCAGATATTCCAAAAAATAATCGTAAAATATTTTTATTACAAAGAAGAAGTGGGAAGGTTGGTGCCAATTTGGGTAAAACTACCGGATGGATTCATAGATTCTCTTTAAGGAATAAAGAAGTTAAGATGATTAACGGAGTTAGTTATGAACTCATAGATGATTCCGGTTTACACATTCTAAAAAATAATCAAAAAAAGGTACTAGATGTTGATCAAATAATTATATGTGCAGGTCAGTTAAGTAATAATATTTATTTAGAAAAAACTTTAAAAGTTAATAAAAATACGGAACTAATTGGAGGAGCTTTTGAGGCTTTAGAATTAGATGCAAAAAAAGCAATAGACCAAGCCGTTCGATCAGCAGCTAAAGTTTAAGTAATCCATATTTAATAATGCTGAAAAGTGCCCGAAAGCCATCTCTCCACCTAATTTTTTTACCTTCAATAACAGTTCTGGGCTTGTAGGTGATAGGTACCTCCATCCAAATTAAATTCTTATCCCTTGCTAATTTTGCTGTTACTTCAGGATCAAATGCAAATCGATTTTCCTTTAATTCTAATTTTTTCATAATGGATGTTGGAATTAATTTGTAACATGTTTGCATGTCGGTTAAATGCAATCCAAAACAGATATTTCCAAATATTGTGAGAAATTTGTTAGCAATTCTATTTAAAATAGATTCTTTCTTTTTTTTCTTGCTATTTATAAATCTTGATCCGTATACAATATGAGCTTTATTATTTATAACAGGTTTAAGTAAGTCGTTAATTTCAGTTGGTTTCAGTTCTAAATCTGCATCTTGAATTATGCAATAATCTCCATTTAATTTAGCCAGAGCAACTTTAATTGAACCTCCCTTTCCAAGATTTTCAGGATTATTAATGAAATTAAAATTAGTTGGTTTATGATCGTCCATAAATCTTTTAATTTCATTTTCACTATGGTCCTTAGAACAATCATTAATTACTATGATTTCTTTTTTTATTTTCTTTGTTAAAGAGAGTTTATAAACTGTTTCTAATAATTGATAAATCGTATTTTCTTCATTGAAAACAGGTATAATTATACTTAGTTTTTCGATCAAAATATTTATTAATAGCTAATATTAATTTTTTTGTAGATAAAGTGCATTAACCATGCAGGACCAATGAGTAAGAACTGTACATCTTTTAAAAAAGAAGGTTTTTTACCCTCAATTTCATGGCCTATAAACTGAATTATCCATGAAATAGCAAAAATAATTAATGCGATTAACCATAACTGAAATTCGATTTTTCCATTAAAAATTAAATTTTCTAGGTAGTTGGTTACGTATAGACAAAAAGTGGAAAATATAATCATTCCAATTGTAAGTAAGGGTGATAATTTAATATAGTATACAACTACGAAAACTAAAGCTATTGTAGCCCAATTTATATACTGATAGTCGTTGATTTTTAAATTTTCTAAAGGACCTAATGGTATGGACCAAATTAATGCTACAATACTAAAAAAGATGGCTGGAACACATATCCAATGAATTAACTTATTGATCTTGTTTTTATGACTAGATCCATATTCTTCTAATAACAAATCAATTTTTTTCATTTTTCAGTTTATTTAAAATTTAGTTATTTAATCAATATAAGCTTTTTATTATAAAATTCATTATTTGATTATAAATGAATATTTAAATAAAGCGTATTATATTAATGATTAAACACCACCAAAACATAAATTTTCTTTAATATTCTTTTATGCTTTTTTTAAGAAATAAGAAACTAAAATTTATCGTTTAAGGAAAATAATTTTGAGAATTAATTTTTATAAAAAACTACCTAACTATTCTGTTTTGAAACTTATATCAATTAAAACTTTAATTATTTAAACTTATAGCTGTATCTATAAGGGCAAGATGAGAATAGGCTTGAGGAAAATTACCCAAGAGATCTTTGGTCTTAAAATCTATATCTTCGCTAAATAGGTCTAAATGATTGCTATAAGAAATTAAATTCTCAAACAATCTTTTGGCTTTATCTTTGTCTCCAATTTTATGCAAGCTATTGATCATCCAAAATGTACATACCGTAAAAGAGGAACTAGGTAGGCCAAAGTCATCTTGATTTTTATATCTATACATAAGACCGTCTTTTAAAAGTTCCTTTTCAATTGCTTTAACGGTACTAATGTATTTTGGATCTTTTGAGCTAATAAAACCATAATCTTCCATAAGAAGAATGGAGGCATCTAAATCTTTTCCTTTGTATGTTTGAGTAAATGCTTTTTTGTTTTCATTCCAAGCATTTGTCATGATATCATTATAAATTTTTTCTCTAAGTGGTTCCCATTTATAAACAGATTTACCTTCTTGAACAATTCTTGAAATTTTTATTGCTCTATCAACAGCTACCCAACATAAAAGTTTAGAAAAAGTAAAATGCATATTATCTCCTCTAATTTCCCATATTCCTTTATCTGCAAGTTTCCAATTATTCTTTACTACCCAAACTATGGATT
>NZID01000080.1 GCA_002691605.1 Crocinitomicaceae bacterium | reverse complement strand
AAAACCACAAGTTTACAAAGAGCAACAGCGGTATTCAACATGTCACAAACTTTTAAAAANAANTTTAAAACTGGTTTTATGATGAATGTTGGATANACCAANAGATCAGGAATTGTTTCCGCTTCNACAAATAATAANCAAGGAAGAGCTGGTCTTATTACCAGNACNATNNTATTTGCTCCTGTTCAATCTCCAAGNCAATGGGAAGGAAACGTATANGATGAAAATGGCTTANTAATTGAAGGTAATAATGGAGATATAAGTAATCCNAANNGAATTTTAGCAGAAAATCTNAATGANGGNACAGGAATTCAAGCNTTTACNAATAGTTTTCTTGAATANNAGCCNAATAAAAATATTAAATTTAAANCNCTTNTAACAGGTTTCAANAGAGATTCNGAGAATNGAGCNTGGTTTTCNAATAANATTGGNTGGACTAGNGCAACTAATGGNCGTGCNGTAATTACAAGNAATACTTTTCAAAGTATGAATTGGACNAATAGTATGGATNTTACNAANAATTTTTCNGATGANCATAGAGTCATTACTACNCTAGTACATGAGCAACAGTTAAGCGAAACTAAACGNAGACAATCNATNGCAACTGGNTTTCCAATTCCNGGTGTAAATCTTGATAANATGCAATCGGCNCAGGTTACNCTTCCNAATNNNACCAATGCCAATANNACAACCTTACTTTCGTTTTTAGGAAGAGCTCAATATGATGCATTTCATAAATATTTATTTACAATNAGTGCTAGAGGAGATGGCTCTTCAAAATTTGCAAAAGGCAACCAATGGGGATTTTTTCCNTCTATTGGAACTGCATGGAAGTTCTCTAAAGAAAAATTCATGCAAAATGTAAATTTTATTTCCAACGCAAAATTAAGAGCTAGTTATGGAGTAACAGGTAATAATTCTATTCCTAATTTTATTTCACTTGAGCAAGCAGGAGCACAAAACTATGTATTTGGAGGNAATCAAGTGACCAATGGAGCTACATTAACAAATATGCAAAATCCAGAACTAACNTGGGAAACTACTGTGCAATCAGATGTTGGACTTTCACTTAGCTTTTTTAAAGATCGTTTAAACCTTGAAATGGACTATTACGTTAAAAATACTCGTGATTTACTACTACTAGTTCCTGTTCCATCTACATCTGGATATTCAACTATTTGGCAAAATATTGGAGAAGTTAAAAATAGTGGTTTTGAATTTGCAGCAATAGCTTCATTGGTAGAAAAGAAAAAATTTAGTTGGAATACCAATTTTAATATTTCATTCAATAAAAATGAAGTGATTAATCTTGGAGATGCAGATCGTTTTTTCATAACATCAATTGGTGCACAAGGGATTAATAATGATTATATAATACAAGTCGGGCAATCAATTGGATCGATTCACGGTATAGAATATGATGGAGTTTATACTTATNACGATTTTGTTGAATTTGATGGACTAACNAATGAAGAAGCNAGAGATAAAATCTACAACGACGCTTTAGCTGCAAACAACGGAGAAGGAGCTTTTTGGTATACTTTAAATAATTACACTCTTAAAGACGGTGTTGTTACAAATTCATTAATCGCAAATACCAATCAATATAGACCAGGAATGTCGAAATATAAAGATCAAAACGGTGATGGAGTGATAGATGATGATGATAGAGTAATTATTGGTAATACTCAACCCCTATTCTTTGGGGGAATATCTAATAGTTTCAGTTATGGTCGTTTCGATTTATCTATGCAGTTTAGTTTTTCNTATGGAAATGATATNTANAATAAAAATATTCCGAAAGCAACTAACACAGCTAATCCTTGGAATAATAAATTTGGCATGGTAAGGGANAGATGGGATCCAGAAAACCCTAATAATTGGCTAACTTCATTTAATGCTGGTGCTAGTGGTGACTTTGCGGGTGCGGCTCATGACTACTATATTGAAGATGGTTCTTATTTAAGACTAAATAATTTAACAATTGGATACAAAATTCCCCCTAAAAAATTAAAAAAAATCAAGAATGTCAGGCTATATACAACTGTTAATAATTTGTTTGTACTAACTAATTATTCTGGATGGGATCCAGATGTAAGTGTTGGTAGAAATCAATTAACTCCTGGGTTAGATGTAGATGCCTACCCAAGAGCTAGAACTTTTACAATAAGTGCAAAAATTAATTTTTAATAATAGTTAAAATGAGAATTCAAAACATCTCCAANATTTTAATAGTATTTTTAATTCTACTAAATGGTTCCTGCCAAAAATATCTAGAAGAAAAACCTTCCGTATTTGCTTCTCCGGATCAAATTCTAGTTGATGCGGCAGGTGCAGAATTATATACAGTNGGTAATTACGCTCAGATTAAAGTTTTAGCTAGTGATTTTGATGGATGGCTTCTTTTATGGGGAACTATTGGTGCTGATGAAATTGTTATTCCAAATTGGGGTGCTAGCATTAGATCCATTTATCTTCACTCATTTACTACTTCCAATAATTTAATTCTTAATGTATGGCAAAACTTGTACAAATCAATTAATAGAATCAACAGTGGAATCGAAAGAATTGGAGAGATGAATTCTGAGCAAATTGATGAAGACTTGAAAAATTTATANATAGCAGAACACAAGTTTTTAAGAGCAATGCTATACTTTAGTTTAGTAACTACGTGGGAAAATGTTCCTTTAATTTTAACAGANTCAAAATCAGATGATATCGGAAATTTTGAAGTTTATCAATCTACTGCTAAAGAAGTCTATAATCAAATAATAGAAGATTTACTTTTNGCAGAGTCNNNCCTTATTGAGGGTCAAGGTCANGGTAGGGCTACTAAAGGAGCTGCACAATCTCTTTTAGGCAAAGTATATTTACAAATGACTGGACCTCCACTCAATGAAACTGATAAATTCAGTCTAGCAGCAAACAAACTTGAGTCTGTGATNAACAGTGGTGTGTATGATCTTATTCCCTACTATCCAGATATATTTACATTGGAATACGAACAATCCGAAGAAATTGTGTTTTCAATTGGTGCAGATGGTCCAGGCTTAAATCAAGGTAGTAGAATAGGTACACTTTTTGGTCCTCAAGGTCAAACAATTAATGGTGGAGCTGCAGGAAATAATTGGTATATAAACCTGGAGATGGCTGGACCAGATTCCGGATTCGGNGGGGTAGCTGATAACTTATTTAATGGCGGAAGAAACAATTACGATTTTGCNCAATCTTACACTGAAGATGACATTAGATCTAGAAATAATGTTGCCAAGCATAATGTAAATCAATGTGATTGCTCTCCAGAAGAAGGTATGTTTAGTGATAGTGATAGAAATCAAGGAAATAAGGCCAACTGGAAACCGTGGAAGTGGCATAATATNAAACCTAGTAATTGGGGAACAGATACTCCTCTCGACCAGCCTTATATTAGATANGCAGATGTTCTTCTTATGTATGCAGAAGCTTTAAATGGTTCNGGATCTCTAGATCAAACAGATGCAGATGCCACAATAAATTTAATAAGAGCNCGAGCNAGNGTATTCCCNGATGAAGTGAAGCCCGACTCTGTAGTCCCCAATTTAATAGTTGGAACTAAGGAGTTTAATTCTAATGAAATTTTGAGTGAGAGAAGAAAAGAACTTTGTCTTGAAGGTTGGAGAAGAAACGATTTGATACGATTTGGAAAATATTTTGAGGGTATTAATTCTTCTCAAAACACTTGGTCGAATTCTGGAAATCCACAAGGGCAATTTTCATCTCATGAAATAAGATGGCCTATACCATTTAATGAAATGGAATTAAACTCGAACCTAATACAAAATACAGGCTATTAAATTGGGAGAATTTCTAAATTTTATAGCAGATATCGAAGTCGAGTCGCCTGGAAGAATTAACCTGATTNGAGAACATATAGATTACAATGGTGGTTTTGTTCTTCCTACAGCTATAGATAAAGTGATTCATTTTAAGTTAAAAAAACGAAAAGATAATCTCATTCATGTAGAATCAATAGGGTTTGAAAATCCATTAAAAATTGAAATAAATAATCTTAACAAAAGTTCCATTTCATGGCACAATTATTTAATAGGCGTTCTACATTATATAAACCTTCTTTGTCCAAATAAAATTCAAGGTTTTGATTGCATATTTAAAAGTAACCTGCCTGTAGGTTCTGGAATAAGTTCTTCAGCAGCTTTAGAATGTGGCTTTGCCAAGGGAGTTAACGAACTTTTAAAATTAAACTTAAGCAATCAGGACATTATTTCACTTTGNCAACGTGCTGAACACGANTTTGCAGGAACAAAATGTGGAATAATGGACCAATATGCGGTAATNAATGGACTAGAANACCACTTTTTATTACTAAACTGCCAAAAAATTACTCACAAATTAGTTCCAGCACAATTACTCAATCATAAAATTGTATTACTGAACACAAATATTTCTCATAATTTATCAACAAGTGAATATAATATTAGAACTCAAGAATGCCAATCAGCCTTAAACTGTATACAAGTCAAGTATCCAGAATATAAGTTTTTATGCGATGTTCCTCTTGAAATAATTAATGAATTTAAAACAAATCTTTCCGATAAACATTATAAAAGAGCTNTTTTTACAAGTGAAGAAAATCAGAGAACTTTAAAAGCAGTTAATTTTCTTAAAGATGGAGATGTAGTTCANTTAGGTAATTTGCTTTATAGTTCACATAAAGGACTAAGAGATCTTTATGAAGTTAGTTGTAAAGAATTGGATTTTCTTGTNGAATTTACAAGAAATATTTCATCAATAAAAGGAGCGAGAATGATGGGCGGAGGGTTTGGTGGTTGTACCTTAAATATTGTTAAAGAAGATTATATAACCCCCTTCATAAAAGATATTTCAGAGGCTTATTTAAAAGAGTTTAATATCAAATTGACCCCTCACATTGTTAAAACTAATAATGGCGTAAAGGTACTATAAAGCTTTCTTTTCAATATCNGAAACGCATCTAAATCCTGTATGGTTTGTTCCAGAATCTTCCGAAAAAGGCATTCTAGCAGTTACCCTGTAGCTAGAACAATAACTGTCGTTACATAGAAAAGACCCTCCCCTAGTTACTCTTTTTTTTTCGTATGGTTCCAGACTGTAATTACTTTTAGGAGGACCTTGAGGATTTTTAATTAACCCTAAATTATAACAATCTTGATAATAATTTTCATCAAACCAATCTGAACAAATTTCCCACACATTTCCAGCCATATTATATAACCCGTAACCATTTGGTTGGTAGCTAATAACAGGNGCAGTGTAATAAAATCCATCTTCTTTAGAATTTTCTATAGGAAATTNTCCTGACCAGTAATTACATTTTTGTTCACCATTGTTCACACGTTCATTTCCCCATGGATAATATTTTTGTAGAAGTCCTCCTTTGGCAGCCCACTCCCATTCTGCTTCTGTAGGTAATCTTTTACCAGCCCAATTTGCGTATGCTAATGCATCTTCATAAGCGATTTGGACCACAGGATGATTGGATTTATTAGCTATTCCACTTNCTGGTCCTAAAGGATGCTTCCAACATGCACCCTTTACCCACTTCCACCAGTNTGAAAAATCANCTAAATTAACAACATTTTTTGGTGAACTGAAGACCAAAGAACCTGGTTGTAAATCATCTTCCGATGGTTTTTGAACATCTGGAGGAAGTTGTTTCTTCATCTCTTCCCAATCAATGGGACGTTCTGCAACAGTAATATAACCTGTGGCATCAATAAATTTTTTAAATTGAGAATTGGTAACCTCATGAACATCCATATAAAAACTATTTACTTCAACTTCATGAANAGGTTTTTCTCTTGGAAGTGCCATTGNATCATCTTCAGAACCCATTAAAAAAGAACCCGAAGGAATCTTTACCATATGAAATAATTTAGAAGTATCTAACTCGTTACTTTCGTTCCATTGATTTAAATCAGGAATAAACTCGGATATCTTTTCATGTTCAGNNTTGGCAAGGCTCGGGTGGTTACAGTCTAATTCTTCCTTTGAAATAATTTTGTCATTTGGTTTTTTAAAAGTACAAGCTGAAAAAGATATTATGAATGATATGCTGTATATGTAGTATTTCATTTGAGAGAATCAATTTTAATTTTCCAAGTCATATTAGTTGAACTTTCTTTATCTAAATAATTTAACCCAATACCATGATTAAAACTATTAGAAATACCCGAAGTAATCTCAATAGCAAATAAGTTCTTAATTTTAGGTGTGTAGAGGTGTATAAATGCTGGAGTCCGATCAGTAGAAATACTCATTTTATAATCTGAAGTAGTAAATTCAACTTCACTATTATTTAGTTGGAAGCAATTGTCTAAATGGTTGTCGCTAGGATTAATTTCTACATTTTTATTTATCATTGAACGATGTTGAGCTACTCCAAATTTATCAGTAATNATATCGTATGTTTTTGTAAATTTTACCCTACTCTTAGATAAATCTGAGGAAAAAAAGTAAGGATGCCAACCTAAGGAATAGGGAATTTCATTTTTNGATAAATTATCTACTGTTAATTTNATATTTAAGAAATCAAATCCAATAATATACTCAAGGGTGATTTTAAAGGCAAATGGATAACCCACTTCTCCANTAGAAACGTAGTTCAAAATAATAGTAGCTTTATTGTCTTTAAAAAAATAATTATTTAAGGAGAAAATCTTATNAAATAAAATTCCGTGGTGAGCATTTCCTCCGCTTTCATTTATTGGAAATTGATGAAATTCATTTTTAAATGAATAAATCCCATTTTTTAAACGGTTTACAAAAGGAAAAAGTAGAGCGGAAGCAAATGAATCAGAATAAGCAAACTGTTTTTTTTTTTCTATTACTGTTAATCCATTAAGTTTCAAGTGCTGTAATGATCCTCCATTTACTAGGTCTATGAATGCAAGTAATTTCTTATTGTTTTTCACTTTAATGGAACATGGGTCTACTTCAAATTTACAATCCAGATCCATAAATTAATTTAGTCAATAATTNCAAAAATTCTTATATAATCCAAAAGTAGCGTGTTTGGGAAAATTGTATTTCCTTCGTCAACTACATTTAGTAAGCCGTTATTTATAACTAAACACATTGGTTTATCTGGCCAGTCAATAGAGGGTATTTCTATCCCATTGGTTTTAGTATGTACAAGATTTTGGTCTATGTACCAATTCATAGTACTATCCGTCCAATTAAATCCATAGATATGCCACTGGTTTGAGGCATTGTAAATAGATTGAAAATCTTCAATAACAGAGCTGTGATCTTCCTTATTATTCCAAGTACCGTAGATGTATCTCATATACATTTCATCNCTTCGATTTGTATTAAAAAATTTACCAAAATATTCCCAAATATCTATTTCTGGTGGCCAAGTTCTATTCTCAGAGTCATCTATCAACCATATTGCAGGCCAGACCTTATCACCAGTTGGAAATTTTGCTTTAACCTCTAAGTAGATGCCTTTTTGAGTTCCATTAAAATTTATTTTATGTAAAGAATTTATCCACCCAGTTGTGTATTCAAAAGTGCCTATTGGATCTGTTCCTTGAACTGTTTCTTTTCTATTTTGNAAAAATAAATATCCATTTTCTATATAAGTATTTTCGTCTTGTATATATCCAGCATAGTTATCATTAAGTAAATTTTCACCTCCAGTATGTTGATTCCATATCATTCTTATTTGGTCATCTACATCATTTTTCAAGCCTTTGGACCAGTGATTTGAGTCAAAAGAATCAAACTCATCTCTCAGAATTAGTCGGTATCCATCAGGTGTGATTAAATTTTCNTGAACTTCTGANTCTTTCTTGCAAGAGGAAAAGAAAATAAAAGATAAAAAGAAAGTGTTTAAAATATATTTTNACAGAATTGAAATTATTTTATTGAAAAACATCTAATTGTGAATGTAGTAAAATTTAAATATAGTTTATAGAAAACCATTNTTNAAGGTAAAATTGAGTAATTNAAAGGTAATAATTAGATTTTATAAAACTATTCTTTTAAATCGGAGTTCAAATATTTTTAGTCATACATTACACATATGTTTCTNTTTGAAAATTCATGTGTAAATTTGACCAATAATGAAGAAAATACTCTTTTTAATATTATTCCCATATATAGTTGTTTCACAACAATTAAGTACAGAAAATATTTTTTATGACGGTAGTAATAGAGAATATATTATTTATATACCTCAAATTTATTCTCCTTCAATTTCGACTCCTATATTATTTGCTTTTCATGGAGGATCTGGATTTGCGAACGACTTTATGAANTATGAAGCAGATTTTAGATCCATTTCCGATACTGCAGGCTTTATTTTGGTATACCCACAGGCACTAGAAGATCCAAATGATGGCAACTCAACAAATTGGATACATAAGGAACCCACAAATCATAATGATATATTTTTTGTTGAAACACTATTAGATACAATCTCTACTAGCTATAACATAGATATGAATAGAGTATATGCTTGTGGATATTCGCTTGGGGGCATGTTCACTTATGATCTAGCTTGTCAATTAAATTCTCGAATTAGCGCTGTAACTTCCGTCGCTGGAGCTGCTTTTATAGGAGCTTTTAGTAATTGTACTGTAACTCATCCTACAGCTGTTTTAACAATTAATGGAACCATAGATTTGACACATCCATACAATGGACTAAGTGGTATTTATTTTTCAGTTGCAGAAATAAATAATTTTTGGGTAAATAATAATAATACTAATGTNACTCCAATTACAACTCAAATACCAAATACAAATGTNTCTGACGGAAGTACTGTCGAGAGATATTCATGGCAAAATGGCGACGGATGTGTTAGAGTAGAAGAATTAAAAATTATTAATGGTGATCACGACTGGCCATCTCCNCTATCATTCTGGGCAAATCAAGATATAAATGCAAATATCGAAGTATGGAACTTTGTATCTAAGTTTAATATGATGGGATTGATTGATTGTAATACAACAAATGATTTTAGTATAGATATGGAAAGTTCTAAACGCATTGTTAGAATAATTGATTTACTGGGAAAAGAAACCAAACAAAAAGCAAACCAGCTTCTACTCTACCTATACCAGGATGGAACAGTTGAGAAAAAAATTATTTATAATAAATAAAACTCNAAACTAAAATTGTAATNNNNAATGGTTATTCTTTTTATTACATATACAAATTTTAATTTCCGTAAATTTTTATTTGAATGGAATCGTTAATATAGGTTGCTCTATACATACCTTTAGTATTAAATTCCACTACTGAATTTAGGTTTCTATCAATACCGATTATACCTCCCGAGCCACCCATTTTTTTTAATTTTTCTTGGATTACTTTGTAAGCTGCTTCTTGAAGAGAAAGATTTTGATATTCCATCATAGCGGAAATATCATATGCAATAACGCCTCTTATAAAAAATTCTCCCCAACCGGTTGATGAAATTGCACAAGTTTTATTATTAGCATATGTACCTGCTCCGATAATTGGAGAGTCTCCTATTCTACCCCACTTCTTATTTGTCATTCCTCCAGTAGAAGTTCCTGAGCTAAGATTGCCAAATTTATCTAAAGCAACAGCGCCAACTGTGCCATACTTTTCTGTTTTTATAGTTTTTAACAGAGAACGATATCTGCTTTTGGTATAGAAATATGTCGAATCTACTAATTTTAAACCTTGAACTTTAGCAAAACTTTCTGCACCTTTATTAGATAACATGACGTGTTCTGATTGGTTCATAACTGCTAATGCTAATGAAATAGGATTTTTTACATTCGTCACGCCTGAAACAGCACCAGCGTTAAGTGTTTTTCCGCACATAATAGAAGCATCCATCTCATTTTTTTTTCTATTAGAAAAAACAGATCCTTTTCCAGCGTTAAATAAAGGAGAATTTTCAAGAACAATGATGGATTTTTCAACCGCATCAATACTGGTTCCATTATTTTTTAAAATTTCATAACCAACTTGAATAGCCTCTTTAAGTTTTGCCTTATATTGTTGTTCTTTTTCATCGGACATATTTTTCTTTAATATAGTCCCTGCACCTCCGTGAATTACAATACCAAATTTATTTTCAAAGCCATCTTTTTTATTGGGATTTTGATTTTGAACACAGCTTAATTTTGTAATAAGAATAATAAATAGAAAAACGATAGATGAAAGTTTATGCATTTGTAATTTTTAGATAGGTTTAAATTTGTAAAAAAATCGTCAATATAAAATTTTTAAACAATCTTTTTACATAATTAAAATGTTACTAAGTACAATATTAAATAATCAAAAATAAATTTGATTGTATAGAAAAAGAACTCGTTAGACAGGTCTGGTCTAAAATGGTTGGGAAATATGCCCAAATACAATGAAATTAAAACTTACTCTAAATATTTAATTTTTTAATGACTGCTTTTTGAGATCAAATGGAAATTGGGGTGAATAAATCATAATCAAAATACTCTAAAAATTAATGTGTCTTTTATATTTATTTTTTAAAATTTTTTGATCCATTCAATCATGTGCTTTAATACAATAGCTAATGTAACTGGCCATATTAACACACAAAAAGTTCTAGTAATCCAATCAAATTCAAAAGGTTTTTCTTCTTGGTTTATGAGTGCTATTTCTTCTTTATGAGGGTCTGTCCATAGCTCTAAAACAAACATTAATAACGCACCTACAGCAATGTAAGAAATAAAAAATATCATAACTTTAATCACTCAAAAATTAGTCCAATAAACAAAGAATGACAATAAGTCATAAAAAACACATTATATATCATAATCCAAATTCTAAGATCCAACACTGTTACAAAATTTTTATTTACAAATTGTACAAATTTAAAACTCTATATGTTTTAATATATTTACAAAATATATGACATGACTTATTAAATCAAAAATTAATTTTAATCAAATTGTAAATAATAAAAAATTTTGATGGCATAAATCAAATTGAATTTTCAAAAGTTAAACAAATATTGAAAAATAGATTACAAGATGAACCAAGTTCTCTAATAAATTTAATTGATAATTTTTATGAAAATTATAAATCTAAATATCCTGATTTTGTAACTGATGAAGATGAGATGGTTTACCCATATCAAATTGCAGATTGGGCTTTTGCTCAAATAGGC
>NZID01000079.1 GCA_002691605.1 Crocinitomicaceae bacterium | reverse complement strand
AAAGAACACCATGAGAAGGCAAGGTATGAAAGGGCAATGATAAAAAATGGGGAAATCCATTCTACTAATCATACTGCTGAAAGATTCATGAATGTAATTATTCAAAATCCTAATTTACTAAAGGAGTTAAATAATAAGTACAAAACTAATTACTATATTTTTATTAATGAATTTCATATTGGAAGATCTTATTCAAGTAAGGAAAATATATATTTAAAAAATAGACAACTTAGTACTCATTACACAGTTTTCAATCAAAGTGGAAGAGAAGTTGATGCAGGAGTAATTAAAGTTGAGATGCCAAGTGACATCTTAGAAATGAAAAAAATTGAAAGAGAATATCTTTCTGAAATTGCTTTAGAATTATGTGATTTTATGCCCAATGCGAATGTGGAAAAGAGTACTTTAATTAAGGAAAGAGAGGATGATAAAAATTCTAAAAAGCAAAGAAAAGAGATTCACGGCGTACTAGAATAATAATTAATTATTTAATCTCGTAAACTTTTTGACAACTGTTTGATTATCAATTTCAAAATAAACATTGTAGATCCCTGCAGACAAGTTGGGTAAATTAACCTCTACTCTTTCAGTCTCTACTAAAAAGGCTCTTTCATGAACTAATTCGCCTAATAGATTATAAATTTTGTAATTACCACTTGACTCTTTTGGAACAATTAAATTAAAAACACCTTGATTTGGATTTGGGTAAATGACAATTTCTGAAAGGGTTTGAATATTTCTGCAATCTTCTGAAATAATTTTTATTTCTTCTCTTTTGGATTCACATATAGCTTCACAAACACTCCAATTGAAGAAATAATAATATTGTTGTGTAGAAGAACTAATTGCAGAAATTACCGATTTATTGATAGACAACATTTCTGGAATGATGTAAGGAAAATTAGCTCCTGAATTAGCTCTAAATAAATTTACCGGAGAATTGGTTGATAAGCCTATTTTATAACTATTTCCAGGGTATAGGACCGCATTGAGTTCTAGGGTCTGAACTCCACTAGAGATATTGGAAAAAGTTTTTTCAAATACTATGTTATTGGCACTATCTAAAATAATAATGGTTCTATCTTGAATTCCCATAGCCTTAACATCAACTGACTGAATTAGCAATTTTTGAAAAACATCAAAAAGTAAATAAGCATGATTAGTAGAATTTACTCCATTGGCAGGAAAATAACTAAGCCCTGTTTGAAAACAAGATGTATCAGATGATTCAGAAACAAAAAAAGAAGTATCTGTATATAAATTATCAGTTACTAACCTTGATCCATATGCTATTGGTTGAAAATCGTTTTCATTTGCATACCAATTTAAAATTCCATTTTCATTACTTGATATAATAACTGAGTCCCCACTGCAGCTATTAATACTGTCAATGATAGGTCCGTCACTTAGAGCAATATTAAAAGCATTCTGAATGGTTTTTGAGTTAGTTCCAAAAGAATTGGTAACTGTAAGTGTAGTATTATAGCTTCCCGATTGGTTAAAATATCTTGTTGCTGTTCTGGTTGTATCGTCTATTATGCCATCACTTTCAAAGTCCCAAGCCCACGAGTTGGGAATTCCTAAAGTCGCATCAAAAAACTGGATTTCGCCAGAGCAACTGTCTAGATTTCTAACAAAAAAATCTGCTGTTGGTGGAGACAAACAAAGTAATGCTTTGTAGGCATTAATTCTTCCTGAGCCTAAAAGCCCAGCATAGGATGAATTTATGGCGTCTATATTGTCGCAAGAGTTTTTCATACAACTTATTAACTGATCGTTGCTGGCATTAGGTGAAAAAGATTTCATTAGTCCCAAAAGTCCTGCTACCATGGGAGCAGACATGGAAGTACCAGATTTAGTATCGTATCCGTTATAGGGGATGGTACTTAAAATTGAACTTCCTGGTGCAGCTACATCAATTCTAGTACCATAATTAGATGATCCAGCTTTGGTGTCTGAATATGTGGTATTTGCTACGCAAATAACCCCGTTGTAACAAGCTGGATATCGAGGATTACTAGCTAAGTTAGCCCCATTGTTCCCAGANGNNGCAACNATNATAGATCCAGCTCCTATTCCAGATTGAATTATATTATTATTTGTTTGTGAGTAATATCCGCTNNNCCANGAACAANTNATNANATCNGCNCCAGANACTATNGAATAGTANACNCCATCCCANNNTTGNTTAANNNATCCATTNTTATCNGCTGTTTTNACAGCCATNAANGAAANNCCAAAACCNACTGANGANATNCCTANNTTNTTNTCTGTNTGNNCNCCTGCAATNCCAGCACAATGNGTNCCGTGNGNCCANGCTGANGTATTNNTNTGNGGNCTTGGGTCATTATCATTNGAATAGGTGTCCCANCCATTAATGTCATCTATATANCCATTATTATCGTCATCAATTCCATTATTNGGAATTTCNTTAGGATTNNNCCANATNATNNNNTGNAANTCAGGATGNTTAATTGNNATNGCNTCATCAACAATNGANACCACAANNTNACTNCTTCCCAANNCNAANGTCCCAAGCTAANTTTGCTTGTATTTTNTCTAAATGCCAACAATTGTTATAATTAGGATCGTTTGGTAAATATTCTTCAAAATCTTTATACTTTGGTTCAGAGTAATCAATTTCTGAAAACCTACTGAAGCCTTTAATAATTTTTTTTAATTCATGATTGTTTTNGGTGAACTCAACTAGAAATGTAATNTAAAGTTTTTNAAAATCTATTCTTTTTCCAAAAGGTTGCTTAATAGTTACTATACCAATGGAATCTAAAAAATTCTTGAATGGAAAGATNGATGAGGGAATGTTATTAGGATTTTTCTCAATTATTTTCCAAGAACTTAATGTGAGAACATCATAGGATTTTAATTTAAAATATAGTTGATTTCTAAAAACAGAATCATTCGATTGAGAGAAAGAAGTAGATAAGACTAAACCTAAAAAAAAAGTAATGAAATATTTATAACTCCTNGTANCCTTCATANATNATTAATNAAACAATTCGCCAATTGGATTCCCCGTGCAAGCATTAGGAAANGCACTTTTTAAAAATATTGATAAAGTAGGTGCAATATCTGTAATTTTAATATTTCTATAAATTTGTTGAGGTTTTATATTATAGCCATAAAAAATTAAAGGTACATGAGAATCATAATTAAAATGGGTTCCATGAGTAGTCCCAGTCTTTGAAGACCACTCTATATAGCCTGGTTTTAAGGTTACAAATATATCTCCTGATCTTGAAGGATAAATCCCCTTTTTCAACCTTTNTAATTTCTGTGATTGAATCATTTTAGGTATTGAATTTAAAGAATAGACCTCATCAACAGAAGGTTGTTTTTTTAACCATTTTTTTGCTTCTAAAAAAACTTCATTATTCGAAATTTTAAGAGAATCTATTTTGGGAGTATTTATATAAAATTGCATATTAGCATATCTTGCTAAAACAGATGGAATTCCAAATACCAACTCTAAATGGTCATTTAACCCTGGAAAAATTTCTCTGGAAATAAAATTGCCTCCTTTTAGTCGTTTTCTCTCTATATTAATTGGAGATGTTCCTGCTCCATGGTCTGAGGTCAATGAAATTAAGTAATTATTTTCTCCTATATTTTTATTTAAAAAGGAAATTAATTCTGCAATATTTTGATCTAGTTTGAGATATATACTTTTAACTTCCTCAGCATCGGGTCCATATTTATGGCCAACATAATCAGTAGAAGAAAAACTTATTACTAATAAATCTGAATGTTGATCTATCCCTAGTTTTTCATTGATAATTAATTGCTTAGAAAAATCTAATGTATAATCGTTACCTCTTGGTGTCGATTTAATTGAAGAAGCCCCATTTTCTTTTAGTTCCTTTTTTAAGTCATAATTAAATTTTTCTCCATTCCATTTATCCATATAAGAGCTTATGGGGAATTCACTGTGAAATTGCGCTACCCATTTAGGAATACTATTTTTATAAAAAGAACTTGTAATCCACTGAGAATTATTATTAAGCCAATAGGCCCCATCCGCTAAAAAACCAGTAGATAAAATTGCTCCTCTATCCTTTATGGAAATTCCAAAAACCTTAGATAATGAGTCTTTAAGTTTTAATTGGTCTCCAACGGTATTACAAAGTAATAAATTAGGGGACATTTTCCCGTTGCCAGGATTAGACTTTTCATGTGGTTTTTTGCAAAGGCAAATGGTTCTAGATTTCCAATCGCCTGCACAGTAAACAGGTGAAAAATCAGCTCTANTATACCAATTATTTCCAATGATTCCATGTACTGATGGGGTGGTTCCTGTAAAAATACTAGCATGGCCTGGCCCTGTATATGTAGGAATAAAATTATAATGAGTATTTCTACAAAACACCCCATTATTAACTAATTTTTTAAATCCATTACTAGAATAGTCGTCCCAAAATCTATCTACATACTCGTACTTCATCTGATCTACAANAATGGCAACTACTAAATTTGGTCCGNTTTGACTAAAACTAANACCANATCGTAATAGTAATGTAAGTAGTAAAAAAAGTTTATTTAAAAAATTCATTGATCTTTAAAGTTAGCAATTAACTTTTCAAAGGAGAATATATTCATTCTCATTTCACCAAATGAATATATATATTTCAATAGAAGTTTCATAAAAGCAGAAAAAAGTATTATTTGTTAGCTCTTTTTCTTTCGTGCTCTTTTAATAAAATTTTTCGTAATCTAATTTTGGTAGGGGTTACCTCAACATATTCATCAGCCTGTATATATTCTAACGCTTCTTCTAAGGAAAAACGGATAGCAGGAGCGATTTTAACTTTATCATCTGCTCCAGATGATCTCATATTCGTCAATTTTTTAGTCTTCGTAATGTTAACTACTAGATCGTTGGATCTAGAATTTTCACCGATGACTTGACCTTCATAAATATCTTCATTTGGATCAACAAAGAATTTNCCTCTTTCTTGTAGATTATTTAAACTAAATGGAATAGATTTTCCTTTTTCCATAGAAATTAANGAACCATTATTTCTTTGTGGAATATCTCCTTTAAAGGNCATAAAATCAATAAATCTATGAGACATAATTGTTTCACCAGCAGTGACTGTAAGCAGATAATTTCTAAGCCCGATTATTCCTCTTGAAGGGATGTTAAATTGTAACAACATTCTATCTCCCTTAGGTTCCATACTCAGCATTTCCCCTTTTCTAGTAGCAACAACTTCTATTGCTTTTCCTGAATGTATTTCAGGGATATCTATAGTAAGTTCTTCAATTGGTTCACATTTAACACCATCGATTTCTTTAATAATTACCTGCGGTTGACCAACTTGTAATTCATACCCCTCTCTTCTCATGGTTTCAATAAGCACCGACAAGTGTAAAACACCTCTTCCAAATACATTGAACGAATCAGCAGAATTGGTGTCCTTGACTCTTAGAGCTAGATTCCTTTCTAACTCTTTTTCTAGCCTGTCTTTTAAATGTCTAGAGGTAACAAATTTTCCTTCTTGACCAAAAAAAGGGGAGTCATTAATAGTAAATAACATTGACATAGTAGGTTCATCAATCTTTATGGTTGGCAAAGCTTCGGGTTGTTCAATATCTGCAACTGTGTCTCCAATTTCAAATCCCTCCAAGCCAACAATAGCACACAAATTTCCTGCTTCTACCTCTTCCACTCTAGACTTACCAAGACCTTCAAATAAATACAATTCTTTGACTTTAGATTTTTTAATCTCCTGATTACTTTTTATTAAAGAAACTTGTTGATTTTGTTTCAATGTTCCTCTCTGCAATCGCCCAATAGCAATTCTACCAATAAATGTTGAATAATCTAATGAAGTAATTAATAATTGAGTATTCCCTTCTGGTATAGTTGGAGAGGGAATGTATTCGATAACTGCGTCCAAAAGAGGAAATATATTATCATTGACTTTTTTATAATCGTCATTCATCCATCCAAATTTTGCGGAGCCAAATATAGTTGGAAAATCTAATTGTTCTTCAGTAGCGTCTAAACTGAACATTAAATCAAAAACTTTTTCTTGTACTTCATCAGGTCTGCAATTTTCCTTGTCTACTTTATTGATAACCACCAAGGGCTTGAGCCTCAATTCTATGGCTTTTTGTAAAACAAATCTAGTTTGAGGCATAGGACCTTCAAAAGCATCTACTAACAATAAAACACCATCTGCCATATTTAGAACTCTTTCTACTTCACCTCCAAAGTCAGCATGACCAGGAGTATCAATAATATTGATCTTATGATCTTTATATTGAATAGAAACATTTTTAGAAAGGATGGTGATTCCTCTTTCTTTTTCTAGATCATTACTATCAAGAATTAATTCCTTTTTTTCATTTCTGTTATCAATGGCATTGCAAGCATAGATCATTTTATCTACTAGAGTTGTTTTTCCATGGTCTACATGTGCAATAATAGCTATATTTCTTAGGTTCATTAAGTCAAATAAGTTGCAAATGTATAATTCTTATTGAATCAATAATTGTTTTTAATTTTTTATAGCTTATTGAAAGTAATAATTTGAAAAAATAAATTTTATATTTACTAATTAAATTATAATCGTTATGAAATTCATTAAACTTTCTACCAGCTTATTTCTACTATTTGCCATATTATCTTGCAGTAAATATGAAGAAGGCCCCAGTTTTACTTTAATAGGAAAAACCACAAGACTTTGTCAAAAATGGAGACCTATACAATACGTCGATGGAGATACTGGAGAAATTTTTGATATTGATAGTGATGGAAGTTTTATTGAATTTTTAAAAGATGGTACTCTTCAATTCAAAGATGTAGATTATTTTTCTCAAGCAGGAATTGACGTTGCAGGTGGAACTTGGGATTTCTCAGAAGATAAAACACAAGTGACATTTAATTACTTAGTTACAAGTGTGGGATTAGACGTTACACAAACTTGTACTATAACTAAAATGAAACTTAACAGTCTTGCTTTAGTTTTATCGAGTAGTTGGGTAGGGTACGAAAGCGGAGATAAAATTTATTATGAATATTATTAATTTAAAGATTCGTATTCACTAATNAACACTGAATAAGTTTCTTNTTTAGTGTATTTNCCTTTTAGCCAAGCATAAAACATGATTAATCTTGGATCTTTAAAAACCTTTTCTTTTTCAAAATTAAAAGCTTTTTCAACCTTTTGCAGTTCTNTAAAATCTGTNTCTTCAGGTTCATTTATATATTTTTCCAAAGCTTTTATGTAGGGGACTACCATCAAAAATTGTTTAGATGAAAATAAATCTGTATTTTTCTGTTTTATAGATTTTAAAGATTTTTCTGCTAAGTCTATATGTTTTAATTCTATCAATAATAAAGTTCTTATCATTTCTTTTCTTAATAACCACTCTCGGCCCATATTATTTATGTAATAAGCGTCTGATTTATTAAATTGATTGATGATTTTAATTGCGCTTTTAGGGTCTTTATTAGTTAATAAAAGAGCTGATAAATTTAAAGATAAGTTCAACAGCTCCCTTAGCTTCAACTGCTCTTTAAATTCTAAAATAGAACTTTGAATTACATCTATAGCTTCTTTAATTTGATAATCAAATACTTTTATAAAGCTGTCAATTGCAGTATGTCTTCCCAGATAAGTATAAAAGATTTTATCTTCTTTAGCCATTAGCTTGTGGAGATTTTCTAGATATTTTTTTGATTTTTTAAAATCCCTAACATCTAAAAAAGTATACGACATTATGTACTCTATATTGGCATAAATGCTTAGAAAACTTAGATTGTCATAATCAAAATTTAACTCTTTGTAATAATTTTCTAAAATTATTGCTAAGTCGCTATAGTTTTTTTCAATAGCATACTCTACCCTAATTATTTCAATATTTTTTAAGTGCATCTGAGGATCGTTTCTCTCCTTTTTTAAATTATCAAACTCAATAAGAGATTTTTGATACTCTTTAGAAGAAAAGTTCAGATCTCCAGACTTTATTTTTTTTACAAATAAATTTTTCATCTGAATGAAATACAATTGAAACTCGTCAATATGAGCTTGTTGTTTTTGCAGACTTAAAATTTTTCTTTTAATAGCATTGAAATCACCATCCGGGTAATACGGTAAAATTTCTAACTTTAATCTTTGAATTTTAAGGTTCATTAAATAGTCTTTCCCCTTATCGCACGCTTTTTCTTCTTTGTTAAGAATTTCCCAAGACTCTGAAAATTTTTTGAACTCCATAAAATATTTTGCCAAGTTGAGCATTCCTTCTCTATTTTTATATTGAAACGCAACTTCTGAATTTTCTATTGTTAAAAAGTTGACTAGCTCCTTGGTAATTCTTTTTCTAATGGCATGGTAATTTGGATCTCCCTTAAATGGTATTTTTTTGTACCCTGGAGATTGATAATGATTATAAAGTTGTTCAAAAACTTGTACATCTTTCCTCGAGCTACCAGGTCTTTTTCGTGTAAAAAACTTGATGAAATTTCTATAATTTTTTTTTGAAAAAGTACTAGATATTTCTTTGATTAAGTCCATGAGGATGGTGGATTTTTGGGTGATCCTAAATTAATGAATGAATTTAATATTATTATGGTGAATTAACAATAGTCTTACAGCTAATTAACATTAAGTTAAATTACTTGAATTTTGTATAAATAAAATTAATAATGTTATATTCATTTGAATAAATGTTATTGTGTCTATGAAATATACACTTATTACAGGCGCTAGCCAAGGTATGGGGTTGCTTATGGCCAAAAAATGTGCTACTTTAAAAAGAAATGTTTTACTCATTTCTTTACCTAACGAAAATCTGAGTAATATAGCAATTGAGATCAGAAATGAATTTCAAGTCTCTTGTCATTATTTTGAAATTGATCTCACCTTAAATGACAGCGCTAAAAAAATATTTAATTGGGTTAAAGAAAATAACTTTTTAGTTGATTTTTTAATAAATAATGCTGGATTTGGAGGATTTGGTCCTTTTGAAAGTTATTCTTCTGAGTATATAGAAAATATGCTTGATTTGAATGTAAAGGCAACAACCAAAATGACTCATTATTTTATTCCTGAACTTAAAAAAAATGCCCCATCTTTTATATTGAATAATGCAAGTATGATTGCCAATTTCCCATGTCCCTATAAATCAATTTACGCAGCGTCAAAAGTTTATGTAAAATACTTTACAGAAGCATTGAGAATTGAGCTAAAGCAATACAATGTTAGCGTTAGCTTATTACAGCCTGGAGCTACCCCTACAAATGATATCGTAAAAAATCAGATCAAAAATGGAGGATTTTTTGCTAGACTATCTGTTACAGCAGCAGATCAAGTTGCAGCAAAGGCAGTAATGAGTACCTTAAATAGACAACCTATAATAATTCCAGGATGGAAAAATAGAATGTCATTAAGGTTTTTAAAGATACTCCCACAAAGTATTCTTAGACTTTTAATTTTAAGAAGTGCTAAATCGATACTAAGAAGCTAAAATAATCTTTTTATTTTTTATAAAAA
>NZID01000078.1 GCA_002691605.1 Crocinitomicaceae bacterium | reverse complement strand
TTAAAAGAATCAATAGACGAGTACATACTGAAGGATTCAGATCCGAGGGTATAAATTGGGATGGTACTGACGATTTTGGCGAACAATTAGCTAGAGGAGTTTATGTATATAATTTAAGTATTATCAATGAAGAAGGTAAGAAAGCAGATAAAACTCAAACCATGTTCCTTATGAAATAATTATTTTCTAAATACTATTTATATATATTTGCCATTAGCCAGCATAATTTTAATCAATGAATTTGAATAAAGCACTATTATTTAAGATATCGATATTATTACTTGTAATTATGGGATCAATTAAGTCTAATTTTTCTCAAATAAGTACCCAGCAATTGGGAGGTAGTCAAATTAATACAATTACAACTGCCGTCCCTTTTTTATTAATTTCACCCGATTCAAGATCTGGAGCCATGGGAGATGCAGGTGTAGCTATTAGTCCCGATGCTAATGCAATACATTGGAATCCAGCTAAGTTGGTTTTTATAGACCCCATTAAAGATGTGGGATTCAGTATGTCTTATTCTCCATGGCTAAGAGCTTTGGTAAATGACATTAATTTGGCTTATTTAGCTGGCTATAAAAGATTAGACAGATTCTCTACAATTGGAGCTTCTTTAAGATACTTTTCATTAGGAAATATCACTTTTACTGATAATTTTGGAACAACTATTAGAGATTTCAAACCTAATGAATTTGCTTTAGATTTAGTCTATTCCAGAAAATTAAGTGATAACTTTTCCGCAGGAATTTCTGCTAGATATATTTATTCTAATCTTACTGGAGGTACTTCTGTAGGCGGTGCGGATACAAAGCCTGGACAAAGTGTAGCAACAGATTTATCTCTTTACTATGTTTCCAACCCTTTTAAAATTGCAGATAAGAATTCTACAATAGCTTTTGGAACAAATATTTCTAACATTGGGGCTAAAATGGCTTACACTGAAAATGCGGAAAGAGATTTTATACCAACCAATTTACGACTTGGATCTACCATAAATACTGAAATTGATGAATTCAATCAATTTTCTTTTTCTGTGGATTTAAATAAATTATTGGTTCCAACTAACCCATATTATGACCCCAATGATAATTCGATTGTTTCTGGTAGAGATCCTAATGTTGGAGTGGCTACTGGAATTTTTGGATCTTTTTCAGATGCTCCTGGAAATGTGCTTTTAGATAATAACGGTTCTTATTATGTAGAAGACGGTTCAGTTTTTAAAGAAGAATTAAATGAATTCAATCTTTCATTAGGCGCTGAATTTTTGTATAGTGAATTATTTGCTTTAAGAGCTGGCTATTTTCATGAACATCCAACAAAAGGAAATAGAAGGTTTATCTCTTTCGGCGCAGGTGTCAAGTATAAAGTTCTTGAATTAGATCTATCTTACATACTTGCACTTACACAGCAAAGTCCTTTAGCAAACACCATTAGATTCTCGATCAAGTTAAATATGGGAGGCTCTGAAACCAAGGAATAATAAATGGTCGAAAGTTTTACAATTTCTTATAAGTCTTACAGCTCCGTTGAAGACCTAGAAATTACAGATCAAAAATTAGTTTGTAAATCTCACGAAGTTTTAAAAAATGCTTATTCGGTATATTCTGGTTTTAGTGTAGGTGCAGCTGCATTATTAAGTAATGGAGAAATTATGGCTGCCAATAACCAGGAAAATATTGCTTATCCTTCATCCATGTGTGCTGAAAGAGTTCTATTTTACTTCTGTAAAGCTAACTTCCCAGAGTTAATTATTGAAAAAGTTGCGATTTCTGTGAAATCAGTTGAGAAAGTCATTTCCCATCCTATTTCTCCATGTGGATCGTGTAGACAGACTATGTTTGAATATGAACAAAATCAGAATCAAAAGATTAAAATTTTTTTAAAGGGAGAGATTGGAAAAGTACTTGAAATGAATAGTGTTGAAGATCTGCTTCCACTAGCCTTTAAAACGGATGTTCTAAAACGGTATTAAAATTCATCTCAAAACTTTAATTTCTTTTCATATATACTATATTTGTAATTAAATTTTTTTATATGCCAACAACAACCATAGAAAAAACTGTGAAAATTAAGCCAAAAAAAGCCTTGAATTTTTCAAAAAAGCAATATTTAAAGTGGTATAAAGACATGCTCGTTATGCGAAAAGTTGAGGAGAGAGTAGGACATCTTTATATTCAACAAAAATTTGGTGGATTTTGTCATTTATATATTGGCCAAGAAGCAATAGTTGCTGGAACAGCTTCTGCTTGTAAAAAGGAAGATAAACATATTACCGCCTACAGAGATCATGCACACCCTATTGCTTTAGGAGTTCACCCTAAATATATGGTTGCAGAATTGTATGGAAAAAAAACAGGAATGTCCAAAGGGAAAGGTGGTTCTATGCATATGTTTCACAAAGAGTCCAATCTTATGGGAGGTCATGGAATAGTAGGTGCTCAAATTCCTATGGGTGCAGGTATAGCTTTCGCTGACCAATATAAAGGTAACAAAGCGGTTACGTATTGTTCTTTTGGTGATGGTGCAGCAAGACAAGGTGCTCTCCATGAAACTTTTAATATGGCTATGATGTGGAAATTACCCGTTGTTTTTATAATTGAGAATAATAATTATGCTATGGGAACATCTGTAAAAAGAACCACGAATGTAGAAGATATGAGTGAAATTGGAAAATCTTACCATATGCCATCTAAAGTGGTTGATGGTATGTCTGTTGAATCTGTGCATCTAGCCATAGAAGAAGCTGCAGAAAGAGCTAGAAAAGGAAATGGTCCTACTTTACTTGATATTAGAACTTATCGATATAAAGGTCACTCTATGTCAGATCCTCAAAAGTATCGTACAAAAGATGAAGTGGCTGATTATAAAGAAAAAGACCCAATTTCTCAAGTATTGGAAACTATTACGGTGAATAAATTCGCTTCTGATAGTGAGATTAAAAAAATTCAAGAAGAAGTCAAAGTAATAGTGGAAGAATCGGTTGTTTTTGCAGAGGAATCTCCGGATTTAGATCCCCATGAGTTATATGAAGATGTTTATACTCAAAATGATTACCCTTTTATAAAAGAATAAATTTAATTTATGGCTGAAATTGTAAGAATGCCCAAGTTAAGTGACACCATGACAGAAGGTGTTGTGGCTGAATGGCACAAAAAAGTTGGAGATAGTATAGAGAGTGGAGAGTTGTTGGCTGAAATAGAAACTGATAAAGCTACTATGGAGTTTGAATCTTTTCAGGAAGGGGTTCTACTTCATATTGGAGTTGAACAAGGTCAAACAGCACCAGTAGATTCTATATTAGCAATCCTTGGAGAGCAAGGAGAAGATATTAAAGATTTATTAAAAGAAGATACAGCACCTATTTCAGTTGAAGAACCAATAAAAGAAGAAATAAAAGAAGTTAAACCTGAGCCAGTTGTAGCTGCTCCAGTTGCTGTTCAACCTGTAAAAGAAAAGCCTACAATATCTAATACTACTTTTCCTCCTACTAATACCATTTCAAACTTAGAAATTAAGGCCTCACCTCTTGCAAAAAAGTTGGCTAAAGAAAGAGGTGTTAATTTAAAATTCGTTAAGGGTACAGGAACTGACGGCAGAATTGTTAAAAGAGATATTGATAATTTTCAAGTAAAATCCGTTTCTATTGGTCAAGAATTCTTTAAGGATGAACCAGTTTCTCAAATGAGAAAAGTGATAGCTCATAGGCTTGCAGAAAGTAAATTTTCTGCACCTCATTTTTATTTGACCATTTCCATAAATATGGATAATGCTATAGAATCAAGAAAAGCCATCAATCAATCTATTTCTCCTTCAAAAATATCATTTAATGACTTTGTTGTAAAAGCTGCTGCAGTTTCTCTAAAGGATCACCCTAGAGTAAATGCGTCTTGGCATGGAGATTTTATTAGGTATTACGACCATGTTCATATTGGTGTAGCAGTAGCAGTAGATGAAGGCTTGCTAGTTCCAGTAGTTAGATTTGCTAATGAAAAACCCTTAACGGAAATTGGCCAAGAGGTGAAAGATTTTGCTCAAAAAGCGAAAGAAAAAAAGCTACAACCTGAAGAATGGGAAGGCAATACTTTTACAATTTCCAACTTAGGAATGTTTGGAATTGATGAATTTACTGCAATAGTTAATCCCCCTGACGCATGCATTTTAGCTATTGGAGGAATTCAACATGTTCCAGTTATTAAAGATGGTGAAATTGTTCCTGGAAGTGTAATGAAAGTTACCTTAAGTTGCGATCATAGAGTGGTAGATGGAGCTGTAGGATCTGCTTTTTTAAATAGTTTTAAAAATTATTTAGAGAATCCTGTTTTATTATTAGGTAAAGATTCTATTTAACCATTAAGAACTTTTAAATTTTTTTATCCTATTTTCATAGATGAATTTTATTCACTCTATGGATAATCCTATTTTACATACTTCTATAGAATATTTGAAAGGAGTTGGTCCTAAGAGAGCAGACGTCCTTAGATCAGATTTAAATATCTATCGATTCAGAGATTTATTAACTCATTTTCCATTTAGATATATTGATAGGTCTACTACTATTTTAATAAAAAATATCTCTGAAGATTATTCAAGCGTACAATTATTAGTGAAAATTTCTAGCATTAAGGAAATTGGTCAACCTAGAAAAAAGAGACTTTTAGTTTCTGCTTTTGATGAAAGTGGATCTATTCAATTAGTTTGGTTTAAAGGAATTAAATGGATCAAGTCATTTATTAAAGTAGGGGAGCAATATGTTGTTTTTGGTAAACCCAATCAATACGGTGGTAAAATTAATCTTAACCATCCTGAGATTGAATTAGCAGAAAAAAACAAAAATAAGATTGGTACTTTACAACCCGTATACCATTCAACGGAAAAGCTATCTTCTTTTGGGCTCCACTCCAAGGGAATTGAAAACTTAATGAGAACCTTATTAGCTCAAGTTAGTAATGTAATTCCACCAACTCTTTCCAAGTATATTGAACAAAAAAATAATTTTCCTTCGCTTAGAAATGCCTATGCTAATATTCATTTTCCTGAAGATCAAAAGATTCTTCAAAAATCTATTTTTAGGTTAAAATATGAAGAACTTTTTTTTCTTCAACTAGGAATGACTAGGCAGAAAATTAGTACCCAAAAGAGATCTAAGGGCTATCTTTTTGAAAATGTAGGAAAATTGTTCAATAATTTCTTCAGTGATTATTTACCATTTGAATTAACTAATGCCCAAAAAAGAGTAATTAAAGAAATAAGAAAAGATTTAGGTTCTGGGTCTCATATGAATAGACTTTTACAAGGTGATGTTGGTAGTGGAAAAACATTGGTTGCTGTTCTTACTATTCTATTATCACTTGATAATGGATTTCAAGCATGTTTAATGGCCCCAACAGAAATTTTAGCCAATCAACATTTTAAGACTATTGAAAGTTTTTTAAAACCTCTTGGTATTCATATCTCTTTATTGACTGGATCTGTCAAGAAATCAGACCGAAGAGTAATCCATGAGTCTTTAGAAAATGGATCTTTAGATATTTTAGTTGGAACACACGCTCTTTTAGAAGATAAGGTTAAGTTTAAAAACTTAGGTTTAGCAATTATAGATGAACAACATAGATTTGGAGTAGCTCAAAGAGCTCAACTTTGGAAAAAAAATATATTACCTCCTCATGTATTAGTAATGACTGCAACTCCAATTCCAAGAACACTTGCTATGACATTTTATGGAGATCTAGAAGTTTCTGTTATTGACGAACTACCACCAGGCAGAAAACCTATAAATACTATACACAGGTTTGATTCAAGTCGGCTTAAAGTGTTTCAGTTTATCGAAGATGAAATTAAAAAAGGGCATCAAGTATATATTGTGTATCCTTTGATAGAGGAATCAGAAAAATTGGATTATAAAGATTTGATGGATGGTTATGAAAGTATCGTAAGAAGATTTCCGTTACCTGAATTCAAAGTTAGTATTGTACATGGTAAAATGAAACCAGAAGCCAAAGACTATGAAATGTCTCAGTTTGTGAGTGGTAAAACTCAAATTATGGTGGCAACTACAGTTATTGAAGTTGGAGTAGATGTTCCCAATGCATCTTTAATGATTATTGAAAGTTCAGAAAAATTTGGTTTGTCTCAACTTCATCAGCTTAGAGGAAGAGTAGGTAGAGGAGCAGATAAATCGTACTGTATCTTAATGAGTGGTTACAAATTATCAAATGAAGCTAAAATTAGACTGGAGACTATGGTAAGAACCAATGATGGTTTTGAAATTTCAGAACAAGATTTAAAAATAAGAGGCCCTGGAGACGTTATGGGGACGCAACAAAGTGGAGTATTAGATTTCAAGTTAGCTAATCTTGCTAAGGATGGTCAATTAGTTCAACTAGCAAAAATAGATGTAGATGAATTGCTAAAACGTGATGGTGATTTATCATCTTCTCAAAATCAAAGTATAAAGATAGAATTGGCTAGACAAATGAAATTAAAACCAAATTGGAGTAATATTAGTTAATCAGTTTTTCAGCATTTTCTATATTTACATATTAATATTATATTAATTATATTATGACTTCGACTTCCGAAATAAAAAATGGGTTGTGTATAAAACACAATAATAAACTTATGCAGATCAAAGAGTTTCAACATGTTAAGCCAGGAAAAGGTCCTGCTTTTGTTAGAACAAAAATGAGAGGAATTGAAGACGGAAGGGTAATTGATTACACTTTTCCTTCGGGTCATAAAATTGAAATAGTAAGAATAGAAAATAGATCGTACCAATATTTATACAAAGAAAATGACGGTTATCATTTTATGCATACCGATAATTATGAACAAATATTTATAGAATCTCACATGATTGACTTGCCTCAATTTTTGAAAGAGGGAATTATTTGCACTATTGTATTTCATGCAGAAGAAGAAATGCCGTTGTTGGTTGAACAACCTCAGTTTCTTTCGACAGAAGTAACTTATACAGAGCCAGGAATAAAAGGAGATACAGCAACTAATACTATGAAGCCTGCTACTATTGATACAGGAGCAGAAGTTAAGGTTCCCCTTTTTATTAATACTGGAGATACGATTAAGGTGGATATTCAAAAAGGAATGTACGTAGAAAGAATTAAATCATGAGTTTTACAATACACGGTATCCAACATCTGGGAGTAGGAGTACCTAATCATGAAGCTTCATGGAAATGGTATAGAAAATTTTTTGGAATGGATATTCCTTTATTTAATGATGAGGCGGAAGCTCCGCTTATGAAGATATATACTAATGGAAAAGTAATTTCTAAGAGAGCAGCAATGGTATTAAATATTAAGGGGGGGTGTGCTATGGAAATAGTAAGTCCTACCACTTTTAAAGCCACTCCGTCCGAAGTGAAAATACAATTAGGTGACTTGGGAATTTTTATTGGAATGGTAAAAACATCTGACATCCAAAAAGCATTTAATTTTTTTGAATCAAATCAAGCAAAATTAATTTCTCCAATAGTAAAATCTCCTTATGGTTTTGATACATTTTATATTAAAGATTTAGATAATTTAATTTGGCAGATTATTCCAGCAAACGATTTTTATACCCACCATAATCATATTACTGGAGGTACTGTTGGTTGCTCAATTGGAGTTGCAGAAATGCAAAAATCTTTACAATTCTATTCCCTTTTAGGATACGATGAAATAATTAATGATCAAACGGGTGTGTTTAATGACTGGGCTGATTTACCAGGTGGAAAATCAGAGTATAGAAGAGTTTTATTAACTCAAAAAAATCCCTCAGGAGGCGGATTTTCCAAGTTAGCAGGTAAAAGCTATATAGAGTTAGTCCAAGATAACTCTAAAAGATCACCACAAAAAATTTACGAAAATAGATTGTGGGGAGATACTGGCTTCGTACACTTAGGTTTTGATGTGAGAAATATGAAATCATTGGGAGAAAAATTAGCTTCTCAAGGATTTGGTTTTACTTGTGATACAAAAGACGTACTCAGTATGGGAGAAAGTACCAAAGTACATTGTACTTATTGTGAGGATCCAGACGGAACCTTGATTGAAATGATAGAAGTTTATAAAATTCCCATTATAGAAAAATGGGGTCTTTATTTAAATGTAGAAAAAAGAAAACCTTCTCAACCTCTTCCAGATTGGATGTTAAAAGCTTTAAAATACACTAGAATAAAAGATTAACTAGGCTTTTGATTTCTCATAATTTTGAAAAAAATTTCAGGTAAAAATCTTTTTAGATGTATAATCCAAGAACCTTTACCTCCAGAATAAATTTCTTTTTTGTTATCCATAATTCCATCGATAATGTCTTGTGCACATTGTTCTGGTGAAATACCATTTTCTATTAATGGGTCTTTTTTATTAATAACGTATCCGTTATGAGAAACAGCATTTAAAGAAATATTGGTTTTGACTAAAAATGGAAAAACTAGACTTACTTTAATATTATTTTTTTCTTCCTCTAAACGAAGTGATTCAAAGAACCCTACTTGAGCAAATTTTGAAGCTGAATAAGAAGACCTTAAGAAAAAGCCAAATTTCCCTGAACTACTACTTACAGTTACAATGTGACCACTTTTTTGATCTTGCATTATTGGAAGAACGGATTTGGTTAGAGCAATGGTTCCAAAATAGTTAATTTCCATTATTTTTCTATCTACCTCAATTTGGGTTTCAGAAGCTATAGACCGCTGACTAATTCCTCCATTATTGATTAATAAGTCAATAGTTTTAAATTTAGATAAGACTTCAGCAACTTTTTCTTGAAAATCATTATTTTTTTCTAAATCTAATTTTAAAATAAAACATTCTGAGTTACATAAATTGGCCACTTTATGTAATTGATCTTCTTTTCGAGATGAGAGAACTAAATTAGCCCCTAATGAAGATAGTTTTATTGCTAGGGCTTTACCAATGCCTGATGATGCACCTGTAATCCAAACAGTTTTACCATGAAAATCAATCATAGTATAAATATATAATTTGTATAATAATACTCAGTAAATTAAAGAAATGATGTTAAAAAAATTAATCGATTAAGTCTTTAATATTTTTTTCGTTGGCTTTAAATGGTATAGTAACTTCTAATTTTGAATTTCTTTTCATTTCTCTTTTAATAGCAAAAATTGCTTCGTCATTTTGAGCCCAATTTCTTCTTGCAATACCATTATTTACATCCCAAAAGAGCATATTTGTAAGTTTTTCTTCCGATTCTTGAGATCCATCAATGGTTAATCCAAATCCCCCATTGATAACTTCTCCCCAGCCTACTCCGCCACCATTATGAATACTTACCCAAGTTGCTCCTCTGAATGAGTCTCCAATAACATTTTGAATAGCCATGTCTGCAGTAAATGATGAGCCGTCATATATATTCGAAGTTTCTCTAAAGGGAGAGTCTGTTCCAGAAACATCGTGATGATCTCTACCAAGGACAATAGGAGCCGAAATAAATCCTTTTTTTATCGCTTCATTGAAAGCCTTTGCAATAGCTATTCTACCTTCAGAATCTGCATAAAGAATTCTTGCTTGAGATCCAACAACTAAATTATTTTGTTGTGCTTCTTGAATCCATTTTATATTATCTTCTAGTTGTTGTAGAATATCATATGGAGCTTTTTTTGCAAGTTCTTTTAAGACATTACATGCAATATTATCAGTAGTTTTTAAATCATTAGAATCTCCTGATGTACATATCCATCTGAAAGGTCCAAAACCATAATCAAAACACATTGGACCTAATATATCTTGTACATAGGAAGGATATTTAAAAGTAGTTTTATCACTGTTCATAATGTCAGCTCCAGCCCTTGACGATTCTAATAAAAAAGCGTTCCCATAATCGAAAAAATAAGTTCCTTGATCAGTATGTTTTTTAATTGCTTCAGATTGTCTTTTTAGTGACTCTTTGACTTTAATTTTAAACTGCTCAGGATTTTTTGTCATTAATTCATTAGATTCTTCAAATGAAAGATCTGCAGGATAGTACCCTCCAGCCCAAGGATTATGTAATGATGTCTGATCAGATCCAAGGTCTATGTATATATTTTCTTCGTGGAATTTTTCCCAAACATTTACGATATTTCCATCATAAGCAATAGAAACAATCTCTTGATTTTTTTTGGCCTCTTTAACTCGTTCACATAATTCATCTAAATCACTGATTATTTCATCTACCCATCCTTGTTGGTGTCTTTTGTAGGTGGCTTGGGGATTAATTTCTGCAGTTACTGAAATAACTCCGGCTATATTTCCAGCTTTAGGTTGAGCTCCACTCATACCCCCTAAACCCGATGTTACAAACAGCTTTCCTCTAGAACCATTTGAGTCTATCTTTCGGCATGCATTTAATACTGTAATGGTAGTTCCATGTACAATTCCTTGCGGTCCTATGTACATATAAGACCCTGCAGTCATTTGGCCATATTGAGTCACCCCTAATGCATTAAATTTTTCCCAATCATCAGGTTTAGAATAATTAGGAATCATCATTCCGTTGGATATAACCACTCTAGGAGCATTTCTAGTGGAAGGAAATAAGCCCAAAGGGTGTCCACTATTCATCACTAATGTCTGGTCATCAGACATCTTAGACAAATATTCCATAGAAAGCAAATACTGCGCCCAGTTTTGGAATACCGATCCATTTCCACCATAAGTAATGAGTTCTTGAGGATGTTGGGCTATCTTAGGGTCTAAATTATTTTGTATCATTAGCATGATAGATTTTGTCTGAATAGATTTTCCAGGATATTCATCTATGGGTCTAGCATACATCTCATAATCAGGTTGAAACCGATACATATAAATTCTTCCAAAACTATTTAATTCGTCTAAAAATTCTTTTGCAAGAGTAGCATGTTGTTTTTCTGGAAAGTATCGCAATGCATTTTTCAAAGCAAGTACTTTTTCTTCTTTCGAAAGGAGGTCTTTTCTGTTTGGAGCGTGACTTATATCGGATCTTCTTTTTTTTACACTGGGTAAAGTTGAGGGGATACCCTTTAAAATAGAATTTTTAAATTCGGTCATTGTAATTATAGATACTGATTTTATTTATTAAAACCATAAGGACAGTGTTTACATTTGCTTTCGCAACAATAACCTCTATCTAAGTGGTATTTTTCAGTAAAAATAATTAATCCTTCTTTAGAATAATAAAAATTATCCTGATTAGATAAAACTTGAATGTTATCAAAACCTGATTTATTCATTATGCAAATTTACCAGTAATTTTAGATGATAATACTTTGTTTGACGTAAACAGCGCAATAAATTGAATATGATTCCACAAAATTGAAAAATAAAATTGCATACATTTGGAGTAAAACTTAAAATCTTAAAAATGTTTAGTTATCAAAAACAGATTGAATCTTTCATAAAAAAATTACAGATAAAAGACGGTCATGAGCCTGAATTTATACAAGCAGTGGAAGAAGTCGCAGAAACTGTAATTCCGTTTATTGAATCAAACGAGAAGTATAAAAAAACTAAAATTCTTGAAAGAATTGTAGAACCAGAAAGAGTAATTCAGTTTAGAGTCCCTTGGATAGACGATTTAGGAGAACCGCAAGTTAATAGAGGTTTTAGAGTAGAGTTCAACTCCGCAATCGGTCCTTACAAAGGAGGCCTTAGGTTTCATCCATCCGTTAATTTATCAATTTTGAAATTCTTAGGATTCGAACAAATATTTAAAAACTCTTTAACTACTTTACCTATGGGAGGAGGGAAAGGAGGTTCAGATTTCAATCCTAAAGGAAAATCAGATAATGAAGTAATGAAGTTTTGTCAATCATTTATGACAGAATTATCTAGACATATAGGGCCAAATACCGACGTTCCTGCAGGTGATATTGGTGTTGGAAGCAGAGAAATTGGATATATGTTTGGACAATATAAAAGACTAAGAAATGAATTTACTGGAGTTTTAACTGGAAAAGGAATTAACTGGGGAGGATCCTTAATCAGACCTGAGGCAACTGGTTATGGGGTAGTTTATTTTACTGAAAAAATGTTATCAACAAAAGGAAATGATTTAAAAGATAAAATTATTTCAATTTCCGGGTCAGGAAATGTTGCTCAATATGCATGTGAAAAATGTATTCAATTGGGAGCTAAAGTGGTTACAATGAGTGATTCTAAGGGCTATATTTACGATCCCGAAGGTATTAATAAAAAAAAGTTATCTTGGATTATGAATTTGAAGAATGTTAGAAGAGGGAGAATTTCGGAGTATATTGAGAAATTTACAAGTGCTTCATTTTATGAAGGTAAAAAGCCTTGGGAGGTAAAAGTAGATATTGCATTACCTTGTGCCACTCAAAATGAACTAGGTGAAGAACATGCTAACTTGTTAGTCCAAAATGGTTGTATTGCAGTGGTTGAAGGGGCTAATATGCCGTGTAATCCAGAAGCAATAGCTGTTTTCGCAAATAAAAAAATATTATTTTCACCAGGGAAAGCATCTAATGCAGGAGGGGTTGCAACTTCTGGATTAGAGATGTCTCAAAATTCTTTAAGATATAATTGGAAAAGAGAAGAAGTGGATAAGAAACTAAATGAGATTATGCTGAATATTCATGAGCAATGTGTAGAGTATGGTATCCAAGAAGATGGTTACATTGATTATGTTAAAGGCGCTAATATTGCAGGTTTTGTCAAAGTTGCGGATGCAATGTTAGATCAAGGAATAGTTTAAAGTTAAAGTATGTACGGGACAATTAAAAAGCAACTTAAAAACGAACTTCAGAATATTGAGTCATCGGGCCTTTTTAAAAAAGAAAGGGTTATAACTAGTGCTCAAGGAGCTAGTGTTTTTGTCGATAGTGGTAGAGAGGTAATTATTATGTGTGCTAATAATTATTTAGGTTTATCCTCTAATTCTGAAGTGGTTGAAGCAGCCAAATCTGCCTTAGAATCTCACGGCTTTGGAATGTCATCTGTAAGATTCATTTGTGGAACCCAAGATATCCATAAGGAGTTAGAAAAAAGAATTGCTAATTTTTACTCAACAGAAGATACCATTTTATACGCAGCTGCTTTTGATGCCAATGGCGGATTATTTGAACCTTTATTTGGAGTCGATGATGCTATTATTTCCGATGAGTTAAATCATGCATCAATTATTGATGGTGTAAGGCTTTGCAAAGCTAAAAGGTTTAGATATAAGCATAGTGATATGCAAGATTTAGAATACCAATTGAAACAAGCTCAAGAATCTAGAAATAAAATTATAGTCACTGATGGGGTGTTCTCAATGGATGGAGATATTGCAAAATTGAATGAAATATGCGATTTGGCAGATCAATACGATGCTTTAGTGATGACTGACGAATGTCATTCTGCTGGATTTATTGGAAAAACAGGAAGAGGTGTTCCCGAATACCATAGTGTTATAAATAGAGTCGATATAATAACAGGAACTTTAGGAAAAGCTTTGGGAGGTGCCATGGGGGGTTACACTACTGGTAAAAAAGAAATAATAGAAATATTACGTCAAAAATCTAGACCTTACTTGTTTTCAAATTCTTTAGCTCCATCAATTGTTGGAGCAGCTAATAAAGTTTTTGAAATTTTATCTTCCAGTACTCATTTAAGAGACCGATTAGAAGAGAATACTCAGTATTTTAAAACTAAAATTATTAAAGCTGGCTTTGATGTTAAAGAAGGCAACTCTCCTATTGTTCCTATTATGTTGTATGATGCAGCTCTTTCTCAAAAATTTGCGGATATGCTTCTTGAAGAAGGAGTATATGCAGTAGGTTTTTTCTATCCAGTTGTGCCCAAGGGAAAAGCAAGGATAAGAACTCAAATTTCTGCTGCTCACAGCAAAGACCATTTAGATACTGCAATTCATGCTTTTGTTAAAGTGGGTAAAAAACTCAGAGTTATTCAATAGATGATTTTAAAAAATTCATTATCAATTGTTAGTATCAAAATTATATTATATCTTCGCACCCCATAAATTAATTAAGAAAGTAATAGTGAGTCATTTAAGTTATAAAACAGTTTCAGCTAACAGAGAGACAGTCAATAAAGAGTGGTTATTAATTGATGCTGAAGGCCAACCGTTAGGTAGAATAGCTAGTAAAGTAGCCAGTTTAATTAGAGGAAAACATAAAGTTGACTTCACACCCCATGTTGATTGTGGAGATAATGTAATTGTTATCAATGCAGAAAAAATAACTTTATCTGGAGCAAAATGGGAAAACAAAGAATATATTAGTCATACTGGATATCCAGGGGGTCAACGATCTATAAATGCTTCTTCCATGCTTAAAAAGTTCCCGGAAAGACTAATGGAAAAAGCTGTAAAAGGAATGTTGCCTAAAAATAGATTAGGAAGAAAATTATTTACAAACCTTCATGTATTTGTAGGGGAAAATCATAATAAGGAAGCTCAGAAACCAAAAAAAGTAGAACTTAACTAAAATTTTAATGTCTGTTATTAATAAATTAGGAAGAAGAAAATCTTCAGTAGCCAGAATTTACCTTAAAAGAGGAAAGGGTAAAATTACGATCAATAAAAGAGATCATAAAGACTATTTCACTACTGATGTATTACAATATAAAATCTTTCAACCTTTTGAATTAACTGGTACAAAAGGGAAATACGACGCGACTATAAATGTTAATGGAGGAGGTAATACTGGACAAGTCGAAGCCATCAGATTAGCGATTTCTAGAGCATTAGTAGAAATTAATGCAGATTTTAAACCCTTGCTAAAAGCCGAAGGACTAATGACTAGAGATCCAAGAATGGTGGAAAGAAAGAAACCAGGGCAACCCAAGGCTAGAAAAAAATTCCAGTTTAGTAAAAGATAATTTATAGTAAATGTACCAGGGTACATAGTTTAATATCTAAGGTATGCAGACCAAAATTTGCTACTGCATTCCTGCTGATCATACAGTAACAAGAAAGTAAACAAAAATGACAAAAGTAACTTTTGAACAAATGTTAAATGCCGGTGTGCATTTTGGACATTTAAAAAGAAAGTGGAATCCAAGTATGTCTCCTTATATATTTGACGACAAGAAAGGAATTCACGTTATAGATTTAAATAAAACTTTAATAAAATTAGAAGAGGCTTCCAAGGCAATGAGACAAATTGCAAAATCTGGAAGAAAAATTCTTTTTGTAGCTACCAAAAAACAAGCTAAAGAAATTATGTCTACAAAGGTTGAAGAAGTAAATATGCCTTCAATTACAGAAAGGTGGCCAGGAGGATTATTGACCAACTTTAAGACTACAAGAAAGACCATCAAAAAGATGACTTCTATCGATAAGATGATGAAAGATGGTACTGCTGATACAATGTCCAAAAGAGAACGACTCCAACTATCAAGAAAGAGAGAAAAAATAGATAAAATCTTTGGTTCAATTTCTGATATGAACAGATTACCAGCAGCAATTTTTATTGTGGATGTAAAAAAAGAACATATTGCCTTATCAGAGGCTAAAAATTTGAAAATCCCAATTTTTGCTATGGTAGATACTAATTCTAGCCCAGATGGTATTGATTTTGTGATTCCTTCAAACGACGATGCAACAAAATCTATAGATTTGGTAATTTCAGCTTTATGTGATGCTATTAAAGAAGGGCTTGGTGAAAGAAAGCAAACTAAAGAAAAAATTGCCCAAGAAAAAGCGGCAAAAGAAGCGAGCGAAGAAAATACAGAACAAAAACTTGAGGATAAATCTTAATTTATATTTATTATGAGTATTACTGCCAAAGAAGTCAACGAACTTAGAAAAAAAACAGGTGCTGGGATGATGGACTGTAAAAAAGCATTAACTGAATCCAATGGTGATATGGAATCGGCAATTGATTTTTTAAGAAAAAAAGGTCAAAAAATTGCTGCAAAAAGAGGAGATAGAGAGGCTAGTGAAGGTTTGGTAATTGCAAAATCAAATGAGGAAAGTGGTTATTTATTATGTTTGAATTGTGAAACAGATTTTGTAGCAAAAAACAAGGATTTTGGAAATTTAGCAAATTCTTTAATGGATTTAGCTATCCAAAATAATGTTCAATCCCTAGATGAATTTATGAATCAAAATTATTTGGATTCGGGACTCAAAATATCAGAAAAAATAATTGAACAAAGTGGCGTTATAGGTGAGAAAATTGAAATTTCGGCTTTAGAAAAAATCACAGCTAAAAAAGTGGTTGCTTACAATCATCCAGGAAACCAGATTGCAAGTATCATTGGCTTGACTTTGGATGAGGAAGAAGTTGGAAAACAGATAGCTATGCAAGTTGCTGCTATGAATCCTATTGCTTTAGATCAAGAATCAGTAACTCAGGATGTTATTGATAGAGAATTAGAAGTGGGCAAAGAATTAGCTATACAAGAAGGAAAACCAGCGGAAATGGCTGAAAAGATTGCTAAAGGAAGATTAAATAAATTTTTTAAAGAAACTACTTTGGTTAACCAAGTTTTTGTAAGAGATAATAAAAAAACAGTTGGTCAATTTTTAAAGGAAACAAATCCTAACTTAAAGGTGACAGATTTTAAAAGATGTTCATTATCGGTTTAGAAATTGTTGATTATATTTAGAGAGCATTTGGCTCTCTTTTTTTTGTCTTAAATTTTAATTATGAAGTATAAAAGAATTTTATTAAAACTGAGCGGTGAAGCACTAATGGGTAATAAACAATTTGGAATAGATAATAACCGCTTGATGCAATATGCTCAAGATATTAAAGAAATAGTTGATCTTAATGTACAAGTTGGAATTGTTATTGGAGGAGGAAATATTTTCAGAGGAGTACAAGCTGAAAAAGGAGGAATGGATAGAACTCAGGGGGATTATATGGGAATGTTAGCTACGATGATCAACAGCATGGCTCTTCAATCTTCACTAGAATCCATAGGACTCTATACAAGACTTCAATCTGCTATTGAGATGAAGCAGATAGCAGAACCCTACATTAAAAGAAAAGCTGTTCGACATTTAGAAAAGGGAAGAATAGTAATTTTCGGTTCAGGTACTGGAAATCCATTTTTTACAACAGATTCTGCTGCGTCTCTTAGGGCCGTTGAAATTGACTGTGATGTGATATTAAAGGGAACTAGAGTAGATGGTGTTTATGATTCTGATCCTGAAAAAAATCCTGGTGCTGTAAAATTTAAGTCAATTAGTTTTGATCAAGCCTATGAAAAAAAATTAAAAATAATGGATATGACAGCTTTTACATTGTGTAAAGAAAATAATATTCCTGTTGTTGTTTTTGATATCAATAAGTCTGGAAATCTAAAAAGAGTTATATTAGGAGAAAAAGTAGGTACTTTAGTTACGGTGTAAAAGTATTTTTATGGAAGAAATTAATTTAATTTTAGACGATTCGAAGCAAGCAATGGAAAAATCTATTATTCATTTGAATTTAGAGTTAGGAAAGATAAGGGCTGGAAGAGCCAATCCTTCAATGTTAGATAGTGTTAAAGTAGATTATTATGGATCTTTAACACCGCTTTCTCAAATTGCTAATATCAGTACATTAGATTCAAGAACTTTGACTATTCAGCCTTGGGAAAAGGCGATGCTTGAAGAGATAACTAAGGCCATAATGAATGCCAACCTTGGTTTGAACCCACAAAATAATGGAGAAGTTATTTTAATTTCGGTTCCTGTACTCACCGAGGAAAGAAGAATTGATCTTGTTAAAAGATCCAAGGCAGAAGGCGAACATGCAAAAATAAGCATAAGGTCACAAAGAAAAGATGCGAATGAGATGGTTAGAAGTTTAAAAGAAGAAGGATTGAGCGAAGATGAGATTAAAACTTCTGAAGAGGAAATTCAGAAATTAACAGATTCATTTACTAGTAAAGTAGATGAATTAGTTGATTTAAAAGAAGCTGACATTATGAAAGTATAATGTCATTAAAATTACTTTTATGCTTGATAATTAGGATTTTATCAAAAATATCTTGAGTTTTACATCATCAATTTGCAAATTATTAATTAAAAATCATTTATTATGAAAAAATTATGGATTTTACCACTTGCAGCTATTATGTTTTCTTGTGGGGCTCCAACTGAGGAAGTACCCGTTGCTGAGCCGGTTGAAGAGGCTGCTCCAGTCGAAGAAGTTGTAGAAGAAGCTGCTGCAGACTCTACAATGGAAGAAGCTGCTGCTGATTCAACAATGGAAGAAGCTGCTGCTGATTCAACAATGGAAGAAGCATCAGAACCTGCTGAAGAGCATGAAGGTCATGAGCACTAAAAATCATAAAACTTATTAAAAGCCCTATTAGGGCTTTTTTTATGCCCAAACTTTAGATCCTTCAGAACAATTTTTACATATTTCAATTTGACTTCTGTCTAGAAATATCTGATTTCTAAATGAATTGTAAATTTTACTATTCCAAATTTTAGAAAAACTAGAGATTTTTAGGTCACCCATTTTATGAACAGCATCTTTATCAAAACAACAAGGTACTAGTTCGCCATTTACTGTTATAACTGCACTGCTCCACATTCTCCAACAGCGATTATAGAAATTATTTTTTAATTGATATTCTCCATTTTTATTTTTTATGTACCTACTGTATTTTTCATTTTCAGGAATTAAAGAATTTCCATTTTTAAAATTATATACCTGGGCAGTTTTAATTCTAAGTTCATCTACTCCAAGCTTTTTAGTTAATTCTTTCATCTTATCCACAAGATGTTCATTAGTTTTAACTACCAAAAATTGAAATATTACATGTGGATAATTGCTATTTAACTTTTTTTTCCATTTTAAAATATTTTTTGCTCCTTCTAAAACTTTTTCATATTTTCCATTTTTTCTATATACCTGATAGGTTTCTTGGTCATTTCCATCAATAGAAATTATCAATCTTTTAAGACCTGAATTAACAGTTTTTTGATAATTTTCATCGTTTAAAAAATGTCCATTGGTAGAAGTAGCACAAAATATATTCTTGGAATTAGCATAAGAAATTAATTTAAAAAAGTTAGGATTTATATAGGGCTCTCCTTGAAAATAGTAATTGATATAGGATATGTGGCCATTTAATTCATCAATTATTTTTTTATTTAATTTTAAAGATAAATTTCCGGTTTTTCTAGAAAATTGCTTCAATCCACTTGGACATTCTGGACATCTTAAATTACATGCTGTGGTTGGTTCAATACTAAGTGCCATGGGCAGTCCTGAAATGTGAGACGATTTAAATAATTTAGAAAAGGAAAAACTAAAATATAGTTGTAATAAATTTTTAAACTTTTTAAAAGAAAAGTATTTGATAAGTACTAAAAGTTCACTTTTTTTCATCAGAATTTTTTAAAATTAGTAAATTCCTTTATTCTTATAATCATATTCTTCTTTATTAATTGATAACTTAGTGGAAATTTAATTTGAATGTGGAGGAATATTTCCAAATTAATCCTTGGTAATAGAATTTTAATTATTGTAGCAATAGTTTTATTTACAATATTATTTGGGTTCTTTTCTAGCAAAATAAAATTACAATATGAGTTAAATAAGCTCATCCCACAATCAGACCCCATTTACATTGCTTATGATAATTTTAAATTAAATTTTGGACAAGATGGTCTGATGTTAGTAATTGCTACAACAGAACCTGATTTTTATAATAAAGATAAATTTAACGCCTGGCTAGAGCTTGCAGACAGCATTCAAAATGTTAAAGTTTTAGTGACTAAAACAGATACCAGTTACTACAAGAATGTAGTTGATTCGGTGTTTTCTGAAGGACACTTGTATAATATTATTAAAAACAAAAAAGAACAACGCTTTGATTTAGTAGAAATCATAGAAAAATATCCTGCCAGTCAAAATCATATTGATAGTATCCAAAAAGTAATTAATTCATTAAAATTTTATGAGAATATAATTTATAAAAAATCCAGTGATTTACACATGATGATGTTTTTTCTAAACAAAGAAATTTTTGATTCAAAACTAAGAGGAAATTTAGTTTCTGATATACATCAAATCGCCAATTCATATAATCACCATTTTAAGAATTGGAAATTTTCTGGTCTTCCTCACATTCGAGCTTTTATGATGAATGTAATTAAAGATGAATTGACTTTATTTGTTTGCCTTGCTGTTCTAGTTACTTCGCTCTTATTACTGATTTTCTTTAAATCCATCAAGGTTGTTTTTATTTCGATGATTGTCGTTTTAATTGGAGTAACTTGGTCTGTGGGAATTATCGGTTTGTTTGGATACGAACTTACTGCATTAATGGCTCTAATTCCTCCCTTAGTTATAGTAATAGGAATTCCAAACTGTATTTATTTAATAAATAAATATCAACAAGAGTTTAGAAAAAATAATAATAAAATTAAATCCCTTGAATTAATAATTCAAAAAGTTGGTAACGCTACATTTTTAACAAATATAACCACTGCTTTAGGTTTTGGAACTTTCATATTTACTAGCTCTAAAATGATGGTTGAATTTGGAATTGTTTCTTTTATTAACATAATGTGTATGTTTTTCCTTAGCATATGTTTAGTTCCTATTATTTACAGTTTTTTAAATGATCCAAAAGAAAAACATATTCGACATTTAGATAGAAAATGGATGTATAATTTTGTTTCCAACTTAATTAAGTTTTCAAAGTTTCACAGAAAAAAAGTTTACATCTCCACATTTATTTTATTAATACTTGGCGGTTATGGTATTAGTCTTATGCATACAACGGGCAATTTTACAGACGATTTGCCAAAAAATAGTCAGATAATAAAAGACTTAAGATTTTTTGAAAAAGAATTAAATGGTGTTTTACCCTTTGAAATAGTATTAACATTTCAAGATACCATGTATAAAAACTTTTCTAATATTTCAAGAATTCAAAAACTTCAAGAAGCTCTCAAAGAAGAAAAATATTTATCGACATCTCTCTCCATAGTTGATGCAATGAAGTTTATTTCTCAGGCTTATGCAAATGGAAAAGCTTCTAAATATGAACTGGATTTTAGTAATCCTAAGGACCAGAGATATTTTTCTAGAATCATCAATTCTAAATATTTCAAAAATACTTTTGTAAATCAAAAAAAAGATAATAATAACGGTTTTGTAAGAAGTTTTTTAGATTCCACTCACCATTCAACAAGGATTACACTTCAAATTGCAGATATAGGAACCTCTTCAATGGATAGTTTAATTGATAGGATTAATGAAAGAGTTAGTAGTATAATTAATCCTGAACAATATTCTTTATCTCAATGTGATAAAGACGAAGATTTTCATAATTTTTATTTGCAAAATAGAAGAATTAACTTTCAAGTAAAACAAGAATTAACAAAAGGAGACTTAGAGTTGGTAAATAATTTCCCAGAAAATCTTTCAGAAATAAATGAATTATATGGAAATAGTCAATTTATTTCTGCTGTAAAAAATTCTGTATCAAACCTCAAAGTACATCCTGTAATTACTGGTTCGGGAGTGCTTTATACTAAAGGAACTACATACATGGTTAAAAACCTTTTTACCAGTTTGATTTTAGCGATTATAGTGATTGCTGTTTTAATGTCTTTTCTATTTAAATCTTTTAAAATGGTTTTAGTGTCACTTTTTCCAAATTTAATTCCTCTTATTTTTACTTCCGCCTTGATGGGTTATTTTGGAATTCCTATCAAACCTTCGACTATTTTGGTATTTAGTATCGCCTTTGGAATTTCTATTGACGATACTATTCATTTTTTGGCTAAGTATAGACAAGAACTAAAGACTAAAACCATAACTCAAGCGGTAGAAATATCTATCAAAGAGACTGGTGTTAGTATGATTTACACATCGATAATTTTGTTTTTTGGATTCTCAATGTTTACAGCTTCTGAATTTGGTGGCACCCAGGCATTGGGAATTTTAGTTTCCTTAACCTTATTCGTAGCAATGTTAACCAATTTAATTTTACTGCCTTCTTTACTTCTTTCATTAGAAAGTAATGTGTTAACTAAAAACTTTAAAAACTCAGAGGATTTTCTTTACGATGATTCAGATAAAGAAATAGATAAATTATAATAATGAAAGGAATTATTTTAGCTGGAGGTTCTGGAACTAGGTTACATCCATTGACATTAGCGGTAAGTAAGCAGTTAATGCCGGTATATAACAAGCCGATGATCTATTATCCTCTTTCTACCTTGATGCATGCAGGAATAAGAGAAATATTATTCATAACTACTCCTCACGATCAGCCACTTTTTAAACATTTGTTAGGAGACGGAAGCAAATTAGGATGTAGATTTGAATACAAAATTCAGCCAGATCCAAACGGTTTAGCACAAGCATTTGTAATTGGAAAAAATTTTATTGGTAAAGATAAAGTTGCTCTAATTTTGGGGGATAATATTTTCTTTGGAACAGGAATGGGCGAAAAATTAGAAGGTTCAACTAATCCAGATGGGGGCTATATTTTTGCTTACAGGGTTAATGATCCAGAAAGATATGGAGTAGTAGAATTTGACCAAAACCATAAAGCGATCTCAATTGAAGAAAAGCCATCTAAACCTAAATCTAATTATGCAGTCCCAGGCTTATACTTTTACGATAATAATGTTATTGAAATTGCAGAAAATTTAGAACCTAGTGATAGGGGAGAATATGAAATAACAGACGTAAATAAAGCTTATTTAGAAGCAGGAAAACTTCAAGTAAAAACACTTCCTAGAGGAACAGCTTGGCTAGATACTGGCACTTTTAGGTCGTTAATTCAAGCATCTAATTTCGTTCAGACAATTGAAGAAAGACAAGGTTTTGGGGTTGGATGCGTTGAGGCAGTTGCTTATTCTAATGGATTTATAAATGACGAACAACTTAAAGAACTGGCAATTCCATTATTAAAAAGTGGATATGGAAATTACTTAATGAGTCTTATTAGTTAATTTTTAATGCTTGATCGATATAAAAATATTATTGATAATGAATTAGAAAAATACTGTAAAGAATTACCAAAATTAACTATATACAAACCAATAAAGTATATTCTTCAGTTAGGCGGTAAAAGGTTTAGACCCTCTTTAACTCTTTTAGCAACTGATTTATTTTGTGGAGATCCTTTAAGATCAATTAAAGAATCTATAGCTATTGAGTTATTTCATAATTTCACTTTAATTCACGATGATATTATGGATCAGGCACCTTTAAGAAGAAATCACCCTTCAGTTCATCAAAAATGGGATGTAAATCAGGCTATTTTATCAGGAGATTTATTGTACTCGTTAGTTAATAAATTATTAGCTTCGTCACCTTGCCAAACTATTGAAATACATCAGCTTTTTCAACAAACGGCTATCGAAGTTTGTGAAGGCCAATCATTAGATATAGAATTTGAAAAAAAAGAGGATATTTCTTTAAATGAATATGTTAAAATGATTCAACTTAAGACATCTGTTTTAGTAGCTTGTTCTTTAAAAATAGGAGCAATAATTGGGGGTGCTAGATTAAAAGATGCTAATTTACTATATGATTTCGGTTTAAATTTAGGAACTGCATTTCAAATTCACGACGATATATTAGATATTTACCCTGAAAAAGAAGGTTTTGGAAAACAAATTGGTGGAGACATTATAGAAAAAAAGAAAACTATTTTATTGATAGAGCTATTAAAAAATTCTTCCCAAGAAGATCATAAATCTATACAAAACATTTTAGAAGATTCTCGACTTGAAAACAATTTTAAAGTTGCTAAAATTAAATCCTATTATAAAAAATATCGTGTTTTAGATATTGCAGAAAAAACTAAAAAAATATATTTTGATAAAGCTATTTCAAGTATTGCTAAAATTAATATTTCAAATGAAAAAAAGCTTTTATTAAAGGAATTTGCTATGACATTGATGTCAAGAGAATTTTAATGATAAATTTCTCTAAGGGCTTGATCTAAATTTTCGTATTTAAACTTAAAATCAGTTGACTTTAATTTTTTATTAGATACTTTAACTCCTCTAAGAATTGTATCAGCCATTTCGCCATATAAAAATTTTAATAGGAAACTTGGGACATTAGGAAGCCATATTTTTCTGTTCAGTACTTGACCAATTCTATGTGTTAGTTCATCATTTGTGACAATGTCATTGGAAACTGCATTATAAATACCTGAATATTGCTCACTCATTATAGCTTGATAAAATAATTCAACAGCATCCTGAATATGTATCCATGGCATATATTGTTTTCCTGTTCCTAGTGGAGATCCAAGGCTATTTTTTATCATTCCAGCTATTTTAGGAAGAGCACCAAAATTTGGATCTAAAATTACACCAAGTCTTAATTTAACTACTCTGGAAATTGGCATAAATAGATCAGTGGCTTTTTCCCATTGTTTACAACAATTTCCCATAAAATCTTCATATGAAGGGTCTGTTTCACTAAATACTTTTTCGGAAAATTGAGCTCCATAATAGCCAACAGCAGAAGCAGAGATAAATGCCTTTATTTTGTGGTTATTGGATTTAATTTTAGAATGTAAAAGTCTTGTGGTTAAAACCCTACTTTTTACAATAGTATTTTTTCTTTTTTGTGTCCACGCTTTTTCAGCAATTCCAGCTCCAGCTAAGTGAACTATGTGAGTGACACCAGTAAAACATCTTTCATCAATTTCCTTATTTCTCCAGTCCCAAATATAATTTTTAACATCGTTTTTAGAGCTCTTTTCTCTTGTAAGGTGTACTACTTCTATTTTTTCAGATACCAATTTCTTAGTAAGTGAAGATCCTAAAAAACCAGATCCGCCGGTAATTAAAACTTTCATTTTATAAAATTAAACATTACAACTTATTAGATTAAAAATTGTTGAGTATAACATACTCATAAAAAAATTACTTCTTTTAATTCTAGTAAACCATAATTGTAAATTATTTTGTAAATTGAAATATAAAACAAAATATTATGAAAAAAATCACATTTATTTGTATTTCAATGATCCTAATGTATACTAGTTGTTCAAAACCAGGATGCACAGATCCAGATGCATCAAATTATGACTCTTCAGCAAAGGAAATGGATAATTCTTGTTTATACGATTTAGAGGGTGAATGGAATTTAACAAGTTTTATTTTAAATGGCCAAGAATCTTCAAGTTTATATTCTGTTTACCGATTTACATTTTACCAAGACGGGTCATATTACGCTGAAGCTCTTCCAGCTTCGGGTAATAATGGTCAGGGTGGAGATTGGATTGATGTTTGGGGAATTTCAACTTTAAACTCAGACCAAACAACCATTACATTACAAAACCAATCGGTTGATTATTACAACGGTTCAGGTACAATATCTAATTCAGATTATGCTAATTATAATATTTCAAATTTAGACTACAACAATATAACAATAGAATTAATTTCATCTTCAAACCCGTCAATTTCATCTTTAACTATTTCAATGTATAGAGATTAATTTTTCTAATTATTTTCAGTTCAAAAAGTTCTTATAAGAAGACTTTTTTTGTAGTAAAAGAATTGCTTTAAGGTTGTAATTAAAAACTTTTATTTTGCATATTTGTTAAAGTAATGGCTATAGATCAATTTTCCTTTTTAAATGGTATAGATATCGACTATGTTGATGAACTCCATCAAAAGTACTTAGTTGATAAAAGACTGGTGGAGATAAGTTGGAGAAACTTTTTTGATGGTTATGAATTCTCAAAGATTAATTATGAGGATATCGATACCATACCAGTCAATGTTCAAAAAGAATTTAGAGTAATTAATTTAATCAATGCATACAGATCTAGAGGTCACCTTTTTACAAAGACCAATCCTGTAAGAGAAAGAAGAAAATACCAACCCACTTTAGATATTAATAACTTTGGATTAGAAGAAGCAGACCTTCTTACGGTATTTCAGGCAAGTGATCAAATTGGCTTAGAGCCTTGTACTTTAAATGAAATAATTATTCATTTAGAACAAACCTATTGCCAGTCAATAGGAATAGAGTATCAATATATTCGTCATCCAGAAAGAGTTGAATGGATCAGAAAAAATATTGAACTTAAAAATAGACCTCAATTTTCAAAAGATCAGAAAAAACACATTTTACATAAATTAAATCAGGCTACGGTTTTTGAACAGTTTTTACAAAAAAAGTTTGTTGGTCAAAAACGTTTTTCTATTGAAGGAGCTGAATCCTTAATCCCAGCACTTGACGTTCTAATTGAAAATGGTTCTAACTTGGGGTTAAAAGAGTTTGTTGTTGGAATGGCTCACAGAGGTCGTTTAAATGTTTTAGCAAATATTTTTAATAAAACTTATGACAAAATTTTTAGTGAATTTGAAGGTAAAGAATACGATGAAGAGGTGTTTTTTGATGGAGATGTTAAATATCATCTGGGAATTACTTCAGAAATAGAAACTGATAATGGAAATAATGTTAAAATAACTTTATCTCCCAACCCTTCGCACTTNGAAGCAGTTGACCCGATTGTTGAAGGAATAACAAGGTCTAAAATAGATCATGAATTAGANGGAGATGAAAAAAAGATTTTACCAATTTTAATACATGGCGATGCTGCTNTTGCAGGTCAAGGAATTGTTTATGAAGTAATTCAAATGGCACAATTAGATGGCTATAGAACTGGGGGTACGCTACATATTGTGATAAATAATCAAGTAGGATTTACTACCAATTATTTAGATGCTAGATCGAGTACTTACTGTACGGATGTTGCTAAAACAACACTTTGCCCTGTNTTTCATGTAAATGGAGATGATATTGAAGCAGTTGTTCAAACGTTAGACATAGCTTTACGTTACCGACAAGAATATTCTAGAGATGTTTTTGTAGACCTTTTATGTTATAGAAAATATGGACATAATGAAGGTGACGAACCTAAATTTACGCAACCTAAACTTTATAAGATAATAGCCAATCATCCTAATCCTAGAGAAATTTACTTAAAAAAATTGATTGACGAAAAGGTGGTTAGTGATCAAGAAGGAAGTCAAATGGAAAAAGAATTTGACGACATGTTACAGGAAAGACTAGACGACGCTAAGCAAATTGAAAAAGCGAAAATAACTAATTTTTTAGAAGATGTGTGGTCAAAATTTAGAAAATCAAATATTGAAGATTTCAAAAGCTCACCAGTCACTTCAGTTTCAAAAAAGAAGTTATTAGAACTAGGAAAAAAATTAAATCATCTTCCCAATGGTAAAAANTATTTTAGAAAAATTGTCAAACTTTTTGATGACAGGCTAAAAATGNTTGAAAATAACCAATTAGATTGGGCAATGGGTGAACTTTTNGCTTACGCTACATTATTGGATGANGGATTTTCTGTAAGAATATCGGGTCAAGACGTTGAGAGGGGAACATTTTCTCATAGACATGCGGTAGTGAAAACNGAAGATGATGAGGAAGAAGTAGTTCCTTTAAATTTATTGTCAGAAAATCAAGCACCATTTGAAATTTATAATTCCCTACTTTCTGAATATGCAGTTTTAGGATTTGACTATGGCTATGCTTTTAATACACCTAACGGCTTAACAATTTGGGAAGCTCAGTTTGGTGATTTTTTTAANGGAGCACAAATTATAGTTGATCAATTTTTAAGTGCTGCGGAGGATAAATGGGGTACACCCAATGGTTTAGTAATTCTTTTACCCCATGGTTATGAAGGGATGGGATCGGAACACTCTTCAGCTAGAATTGAGCGTTTTTTACAATTATGTGCGGAAGAAAATTTTCAAGTAGCTAATTGTACTAATCCAGCTAATTATTTTCATTTGTTAAGAAGACAATTGAAAAGAGATTTCAGAAAACCTCTTGTAGTATTTACTCCTAAAAAGTTATTGAGATATCATAGAGCAGTTTCTTCTATTGATGATATGGCAAGTGGAAGTTTTCAAGAANTAATAGATGATTGTAATGCAGTTTCATCTAAAATTGATACTGTAGTATTATGCTCGGGTAAGTTTTATTATGATTTGATTGAAGAATACGAGAAAAATAATTCTCAAAACATGGCATTTATACGGTTAGAACAATTATATCCATTTCCAGATCATCAATTAAAATCAGTAGTTATAAAGTATGGTAAAGAGTCTCAATATATTTGGGCTCAAGAAGAACCTGAAAATATGGGTCCTTGGTCTTATATTTTAAGAAAATGGAAGTTTACCAACATTAGGTGCCTTTCAAGAAATGAATCTGGAAGTCCAGCATCTGGATCTCCCAAAGTTCACGAAATAAGGCATCAAGAAATTATTAATAATGTAATGTCATATTCTAAAAAATAAAATTATGTCAGTATTAGAAATGAAAGTTCCTTCACCAGGAGAATCTATATCAGAAGTCGAAATAGCAGAATGGATGGTAGAAGACGGTGATTATGTAGAAAAAGATCAAACTATNGCTGAAGTAGATTCAGATAAAGCTACTTTAGAATTACCTGCAGAACAAGCTGGAATAATATCACTAAGGGCAGAAGTAGGCGATGTAGTAGCAGTTGGACAAATAGTGTGCTTAATTGATACTTCAGCTTCTAAGCCAAAAGGGAATCAATCTTCAGAAGATAAAGCCCCAAAAGCTACCGTTCCAAATCCAGGACCTGTTCACGCTTNTAATAATCAACAAAAGACCTACGCNACAGGACACCCGAGCGTTGCAGCTAAAAAGATTATTGATGAAAACAATATTCAGGCTGAGCAAATAGAAGGAACTGGAAAAGGAGGTAGAATTACTAAACAAGATATTATTCAATTATTAGCAAGCCTTCCNGAAGAAGGNAANNGAAAAAGTGAAGTGAGAAANNTAAGTATGTTAAGAAGAAAAATAGCTTCTAGATTGGTTACTGTTAAAAATGAAACTGCGATGCTAACTACTTTTAACGAAGTAGATATGAAGCCTATTATGGATCTCAGAGCGAAATATAAAGAGGCTTTTAAAGAAAAATATAAAGTAGGTTTGGGGTTTATGTCATTCTTCACTCATGCTTGTACCTTGGCTCTAAAAGAATTTCCAACTGTAAATTCGATGATTGATGGAGATCATATGATTTCTTATAATTTTAATGATATAGGTATAGCAGTTAGCACAGAAAAAGGTTTAATGGTTCCAGTATTGAGAAATGCAGANGAGATGAATTTGTTACAAATTGAATCCAAAATTAAGGAGTTGGCAATAAAAGCTAGGGATGGAAAGATAGCAATCGAAGAAATTACTGGAGGAACATTTACTATTACTAATGGTGGAGTTTTTGGTTCTATGTTAAGTACACCCATAATTAACCCACCTCAATCTGCTATTTTAGGAATGCATAATATTGTTCAGCGACCCGTTGCTNTAGAAGGAAAGGTGGAAATAAGACCTATAATGTATGTTGCTTTATCTTATGATCACAGAATTATTGATGGAAAAGACAGTGTNGGGTTTTTGGTAAAAGTAAAAGAGGTACTAGAAAATCCTGAAAAAATGGTTTTTGGAGGAGNGGATCCAGAAAAAATTCTCATGAATTATTAAGTACTTCATTCTCTAACTATTATATTGTCGACTTCCCAAGTAGCGCCATCGGAATTTGTNCCAATATATTTATATGCAATTGCAACAGAAGAGGAAATAAAGTTAGTTAGGTCTGTATTCCCGCTTGGGACTAACGTCCAGTCAAAGTTATCAGTATCCCAATTAGGAACATAATTAGTTAAATTAAACCAAGTTCCTTGAACGTCAGGGTTACTTACTCCATCATAGTTAGAAGATATATAAAGTTCTAATTGTGGTCCGCCATATCTAGTAACATTGTCAAAAACTAAGTAGGGTGAGGTAGCACTACTTAAATCAAAGTTAGGAGACACCAGCCAACTCTCACAAGCATAATTTGTGCTATTGGAATAATTGCTGGCTTTAGCTATTGTCCCAAATAGAATTTCCCACTCACCAATATTTGGATTAGTCCCACTCCAAAAGGTCTTCCATCCTCCTGATGTTAAGGAACCATCATCAAAATCTTTGTAAAGAAAGTCGCCACTTCCTCCNCCAGNNCCACCCCCACCAGCATTACATCGACTAGAGTCTAATAATACTTCATTAATATCTCTAATTACAAACTGCTTTTCTGAATTATAAATAGTAAAAATNCCAATTATAGAACCATTTCCACTTGGNAGTGTATCATCTGCAAAATTAGCATATCCACTTGTTCTTACAGAAACTGTATTCCCATTACAATCGGAAAGTAGTCTGGAGCCAGTTGAAAGATTTACTGCATCTGCATAGGTCAATCCCAATTCAGAAAATTCTACATCGCTTAATTTTACTAATCTGCTTTGGTCTTCACTTAAACTTAGTTGGCTTATAGTTGCTTCATAAGGGTCGATGAATTTTTCAGTAGCAATTTTCACCACTTGTTGATCTACATCTACATTTTCCAGCTGAATGAGTTCTCCGTATTCACTCATAGTAATTCCTTGGATATTTATTCTTATACTATCACCAATATACAAACCACCGGAAGCATTTAATTTTAATTTAATAGCACCACTCAAATCNTGCATAAAAACTTCTTTGTAAAAATTTCCATTAGTTTCTTCACAGGTNATATTTCCAAAAATACTGTAGTTACTATCTATCACTGTTGCAGAGCCTGTAAACATATCTTTTAAGTCACTTATTGAGATAATATTTCCAATTGGAACTTCATTTATAGGAGGGTTATCATAACTTTTATTACAAGAAAAGGATATANTAAGCAGTATAAAAATAATTGAAATTTTGAGTGTATTTTTCATTTTAATATAAATAGCTAAGCATTAAAAAATAGGTTCTACCATACATGTAACCATATTTATTAGGGAACCTTTGAATATTGGAGGCATCGTATCTAAGTTGCTCAAAACCTCCAGTTTTAAAATGGGTGTTGTCAATTAAATTATTTACATTTAAACCAAGACGTAAATAACTATTGTTTTTATAAAATTTCCAGCTTTTTCCAATAAATAAGTTTACCGCATTTCCATTCTCCAGTTTTGTTTGGTCTACAATTTCATTTACATAAGGATATCCTTCAGCATATCCAGCTAAAGCTTCTGTAGTTCTTCTATCCGGGTTGGGAGATAAATAGATGTCTGTAAAGTAATTATAATTAATTCCAGCATACCAATATTTTGGGGAGTTATATTTCAAACCTATTGAAGTAGCTTGTTGAGGCATTCCACCAATTTTAAAATTTTTAAGGTANATGACTTTATCNAATGCAATTACTTCCTNCGAGTTGTCTCTTGTAATTGTTGCTANAGGTCTAGATTTATACAAATAATCACCAATAGTAAAGGCTCCGGTTANTTGAANTGAAGAAGTAATATTGCTTTCAAAACCTANTTCTGTTCCCATAAATAGTTGATCGACATTNGTCATCATATAATTAACAAAAGTTCTGTANTCNTCATGGTAGAAAGATCTAGCCCATGTTTGATTATTTATTTGGGTATAAAATCCAGTTAATCGAGCTTTTAAAAATGGAAGTCGAANATTATAATTAATATCTCCTGAAATTATTTCTGTAGATTTTAGGTTAGGTACCAGTTGATCTCTAGTTCTTGGAGATACAAAAGCATTTCTTACGTAAGGGGCTTCGGTTTTATACATTGCATTGAAGGAAAGTAAGTGTCTTCCAGTTATTTTGTATAAAAACCCAAATTTTGCTCCATANTTTAAAAAAGTTTGTTTTTCTGAATTTCCTAAAGAATTTTCAGGGAATCTTCCATTTTGCATTTTTCCATTTCTCCAGAAAGTTGTGTTGGATAAGTTAATTCCAAAAAATGTTTCAATTCTATTTTTGTTGAAACTATAGGTGCTAAATAGTTCGTTTTTATTTATATGAATGTCATAGTTATACCCAAAAATATCTCCTACTTTAATAATTTTATTAGGATTTTGAAGGTCATTCTGAGCCAGATTAGGATCATCAAAATCTCTCAATGCAAATTGATCGATATCTACCCAATAATCTCCCCCTAACAAATCATTCATTAATCTAAAGTTTTTGCTTTTATAGTTACTAATACTAACTCCAAAATTTAAGTTACTATTTTCATTTACAGTCCATTTACCAAAACTATTAAAACCGTAATGTCTGGGGTCTAAGCGGTATTCTTCCAATATATATTTAGATCTTCTTGCTGTTAATGAGTTTCCACCTTCCCCTCCAATATCATTTTGAGTATATAGATTATTATAATTAGCATTATACATTAAATCCCAGTTTAGTTGCGTAGTATTAGGATTNTTTTGCTGCCAACCTTGTAAAATTTGGTTATAAGCAGCTTGATTTTCAATTATTTGATTACCANAAAGGCTTCCTTGATTATTTATAAAATAACTTGGCAAGTANTTGTAATAGTCAGGTCTCGGGTCGTTGGCGTTAAACCANTTTAGATTAGTATTNGCAGTTCNCCCNGTAATAGCATATAAATTAGTTTGAATAATTAATTTTTTAGATATACTCCAANAATGTCCTAAAGTTAGGTAGGGCTTATGGTTATTTCTATTTCTTGCATTTCTTTTCTTTTGNGTTCCATCACTTTGAGTTTGGTAACCCCAATACGGATTGTAAAAATTTTCACCAGTAAGGTCATAGGTTTCTTGTACCGCAATTCCTTGCCTGCCCTGAATAGTAGGTGCACCAAAACCCATAAAATTTAAGGTATGTTTAGCATTGAATTTTTTCTCAATAGATAACAAGTAACTGCCAGCACTATAATAGGTTCCAGGGACATACCCTTCATCTGACCATCTAGAAGAGCCACTTATCAAAAATCCCCATCCTTTGTTATTTAGGCCTGTGTTATAAGTGTACATCGCTCTATTTCGATAAGACCTATTGGTAGCCGCATAAGAGATTCGTCCTCCAATATTTTTTTCAGATGGAAGTGCAGATATATAAGAATAGGCACCAACACTACCAAAGGTTGCAGGAGAATTAGATATTCCAAAACTATTTTCTGGATACCTAGTAACATCATTCAATCCACCCCAATAGCTCCATATAGTCCATCCGTTTTCAGGGTCATTTACTGGAATTCCATTAAAAAAAAGTCTGGTATTTTCAGAGCTGTAACCTCTTAGCCTATATCTAGCAGCACTAAAGTTAAAACCTGCTTGATTCACATACACATCTCGAGAAGATTGAAGTAGACCGCTAATGTCTTGTGATTGCTGCTCGTTTTCTAATAAATCTACAGTAGTAGTAAAAACAGGTATAATTTGATCAACACTATCCGTTATAAATGTGGAATCTATTTGAGCATTAAAATCAATTATTGAAAATAATATAAGTGAACTTAAAAATAAAGATTTTATATAGCTTAGAATCATTTAATTTAAAATATCNAAAGTAAATTAAGTTGTTTACTTTTACGCAAAAATAATTTAAAAAAATAGTTAAGTTGAGACACCCATTAATTTTATTAACATTTCTTCTTTTTACAAAGCAAATTTTAGCTCAAAATAAACAATCCTTAGATTTAAATTTAGAATGTATCGCATTTTATAATTTGGAAAACCTGTTTGATACTATTGTAGATCCAGATACAAATAAGATTTTACAGGAAGATTTCACTCCTTTTGGAGCTAAGAAATTTAATTCTCAAAAATATTTTCATAAGTTAAAAAATATGGCTTTTGTAATAGATACTCTAGGTAAGGAAGTTACTCCGCTCGGAGCAAGTATCATTGGAGTTTGTGAAATTGAAAATAGATTAGTTTTAGAAGATTTAGTAAATCAACCTTCAATAGCTGATAAAAAATATCAAATAGTTCACCACGAGGGNCCAGATGCTCGAGGAATAGATTGTGCATTATTGTATGACCCTACCCATTTTAAAGTAATTTCTAGTAAATCAGTTAAGTTTTCAATTCCTGGAAATGATAGATTTAGATCAAGAGATCAATTAGTTGTTTCTGGCGAACTTTTAGGAGAAAAAATACATTTTATTGTTATCCACTGGCCATCTAGAAGAGGAGGAGAAGCTAAAAGTAGNCCNAAGCGAATAGAAGCTGCTAAATTGTCAAAATCAATTNTCGATTCATTAAAACAGATTNATAAAAAGGCCAAGGTTATTATTATGGGCGACTTTAATGACGATCCAATTTCTCCGAGTATTAAAGATTTTTTAAAAGCTAGGGGTTCTACAGTTCTTAACAATAATCAAATGTACAATGCTATGTATGACCATTTTAAAAAAGGAATTGGCACATTAGCTTACAGAGACCAATGGAATTTATTTGATCAATTTATTTTAACTCCAACATTAATTGACAACGATAAAAAATATGAAGATTTTACTTTTTATAAATCAGTGGTTTTCAATAAATCGTTTTTAAAAAATCCCAAAGGGAATTATAAGGGTTACCCCTTCAGATCATATGGAGGGTCTAATTTTTTAGGAGGATATAGCGATCATTTTCCAGTTTATTTATATTTAGTTAAAAAAGCTTCATGAGATTAGTCCTTTTAATTTTATTTCATTCCATTTTTCTATCTTCTTTTTCTCAAGACACTCTAAAAGTTACTTATTATAATNTACTAAATTTTCCCTCTTCACAACAAGATAGAATAGATACTTTAGTTAAAATTTTAGATTTTATAAAACCAGATATTTTTGTGGTCAATGAACTTACTTCCTTTAATGGAGGAGCACTTATTAAAAATATTGCTTTAAATGCTNATGGAACTAATGAATTTCAAAGCGCTTTATTTTTTGATGGTCCAGATACTGATAATTTACTTTTTTACAATCAAAATAAATTAGCCCTATATTCTCAACAACAAATCCCCACCCAATTAAGAGATATAAGCGAATATGTCCTTTACGACAAACAATTAGCTTTACTTGGTGATACCAATTTACTTTACTTTTATTCCATTCATTTAAAAGCAGGTAGTAGTTCAACTAATGAAGAATTAAGAAGACAAGAAGCTGTGGCATTCAAACAGTTTTTAATTAATAATAATCGTACANAAAAATTATTTGTTGGGGGTGACTTTAATTTTTATTATGATTTGGAACCTGGTTGTCAGGAAATTTTATTTGGGCAGTCGTTAGATCTAATTGATCCAATAAATCAAATGGGTAATTGGCATAACAACAACTNATATGCTCCCATTCATACCCAAAGTACTAGATCTGCTACTGGAGGATATGCAGGAGGTGCATATGGAGGNATGGATGATCGTTTTGACATTATTTTTACTTCAAATGATATTATTTCAGGTTCTCAAGGGGTAAAATATGTTATNAATTCATATGTCTCTGAGGGGCAAGATGGAAACCATTTTAACCAAGCTATAAATAGTGGAACTAATTCACAAGTTACTCAGGAAATAGCTAATGCATTATTTTATATGAGTGATCACTTACCAGTTTCTCTATCTTTTACGTTGGAACAACAGCCTTTATCTAATAAAGAAAATTTAAAGGATCCGTCTTTAGAATTTAGTATTTTTGAAAGATCACTGTTGATTAAAAATCTTGGAGAATCCAATTTCAATTTAATGATTTATGACCCTTCNGGAAGATGCATATATGCCTCAGAAAATAATTCAAAAAACAGATTTTTGGTTAATCTTAATAATCTACAAACCGGAATGTATATTGTAGATTGGGTATCAAACAACCAAAGAGTTAACCATAAATTTTTTCTAAAATAAATAAAAATNAATCAATAAATTCAGTCACTAGTTTGAAAAATTCAACTGGATTTTCGGCATGTAGCCAGTGACCAACTTTATGAATTGTTTGAATTTTTCCATTTGGAAATATTTTTAAAATTTCATTAAAATCATCTTCGATTATATAATTGGACAATTCCCCTCTTATAAACAACGCAGACGTAAATGATTTTTCAATCTGGATTTTTTCAAGAATTCTAAAAATATTTTTTTCTATAACTTTTAAATTCATTCTCCATTCTAGTTGTCCTTTTTCGCGCCAGTATAAATTTTTTAAAAGAAATTGTTGAACCCCGATTTCCTTGATATGTTCTTTTAAAGTTTTTTGAGCCTCTAGTCTTGAACTAATGGTATTTAAATTAATACTATTCAAACCTTTTAAAATCTGATCGTGGTGCATTGGATATGACTTCAAACCAATATCAGCTACTACGAGTTTCTTTAAAAAGTTGGGATATTTTTTATCGAACATTAGAGCTGCTTTTCCTCCCATTGAGTGACCAATAAGTATTGGGTGATTAATGCCTTCGGCATTAATTAACTCCATAATATCTATAGCCATTAAATCATAATTCATTTCGGAGCTATGAGGAGATTTTCCATGATTTCTCAAATCAATTAAAAATACTTCATATTTTTCTGCAAATTGTCTTCCTAAAGTTCTCCAGTTGTCAGAAGATCCAAATAATCCATGTATTATTAATAGTGGATTTCCAATGCCAATTTTAGTGAAATTTAATTTCATATTTTTAACGATCTTAGGTATAAATTAACTGTATTTTCCATTCCGTAGTTTAGTGCGTCAGAAATTAAAGCATGTCCAATGGATACTTCTTTTAGATCAGGAATATTAGCCGTAAAAAATGATAAATTTTCTAAATTTAAGTCGTGACCTGCATTCATTTCTAACCCAACTTCTCTAGCCACTTTGGCTGCTTTTAAATATGGATCGATAGCTTTTTGAGGGTTTTTAGAATAGTTTTTGGCATAATTTTCCGTGTACAGTTCTATTCTTTTAGCACCTGTATTTTGAGCGGCTTTAATTAGCTTTTCGTCCGCATCTACAAAAAGTGAAGTTCTAATATTAGCATTGGAAAATAAATCGATGGTTTGAGTCAAAAAATCTTTTTCTTTAATAGTATCCCAGCCATGATCTGAAGTAAGTTGTCCCTTTTCGTCAGGAACTAGTGTTACTTGGTCTGGCCTCGTTTCTAAAACAAGATCAATAAATGATTTTTCTTTTGGATTTCCTTCAATATTTAATTCAACTGAAATATTTTTAAGGTCTCTAACATCGTTGTAAGTAATGTGTCTTTCATCAGGTCTTGGGTGTACGGTAATTCCATCTGCCCCAAAACGTATAATATTATTAGCATGCTCTAATAAATTGGGAGTATTTCCACCTCTTGCATTTCTTAATGTCGCAATTTTATTGATATTTACACTTAATGAAGTCATAACTGCAAAATTAGAATACAATTTATCTTAATCGTAACTTTAATTGTATTTTTACATTTTTATTTAAATGAAAGCAATAGAACTAATTCAAAGTAATGTGCCACCAGTAAGAATCAATGAACCTATTGAAAAGGCTTTAAATTGGATGGATGAATTTAAATTAAATCATATACCCGTAGTCAGCAATACGGAATATATAGGTTTACTTTCAGATGAAATGGTTTATGATTACAACAATCTTTCTGATTCCATCTCTAAGATTAATTTTATTGGAAATCAACATTTTGTTTTAGAAAACACTCATTTTTTTCAAGTAGTTTCCTTTTTGTCTAAATTTAAGTTAACAATTGTACCAGTATGCGATGATCAAAAAAACTATAAAGGCTCAATAAGTGGAAAAAAATTACTAGATATTTTTTGTACTCAATCAGGATTTTCAAGTAGTGGATCAATTATTGTTCTTTTAGTTAACAATATAGATTATCAACTTTCACAAATTTCACAAATTGTAGAAAGTAACGATGCTAAAATTTTAAGCCTTTATTCTGAGCCTTTAGAATCTAACAACCAGTTGAGACTTACATTAAAATTAAGCGAATGTAAATTAGGAGCTATTTTACAAACATTTTCTAGATACGAATACATCGTAGAAGAAATATTTAGTGATCATGAAATTAATAATTTAAGCCAACAAAGGTATGATCACCTAATGAAATATTTAAACGTTTAAAATGAGGAATATTGCTATTTATGGAAAATCTATCTCTGATTTTAATTTAAAATTTCTAAATAATTTAATTAAGTGTTTGATCATCGAATTGAATGCTAATATTTATGTCTATCAAAAACTTAAAAATCATAAATCTATTCTTGATCATTTTGATATCAAGTTTTTTAATAGCCATGATGTTATTTCAGGAAAAATTGATTTATTAATTAGTTTTGGTGGTGATGGAACTCTTTTAGATACGGTTACTATGATCAAAAATAGTAATATTCCAGTTCTGGGAATTAACGCTGGAAGGTTAGGCTTTTTAGCTAATATTAATCAGGACGATATATTATTGGCAGTGAAGGCTTTAAAAAATAGAGATTATAATTTAGATGAAAGATCCTTATTACATGTAGAAAACCAAATCATATTAAGTGAAAACAATTCAAATTTTGCTTTAAATGAAATAACAGTTCATAAAAAAGATTCCTCATCGATGCTCAAAATAGAAGCTTTTTTAGATGATGAATTTTTAAATACCTATTGGGCTGATGGTTTGATTATTGCAACACCTACAGGATCTACAGCTTATTCTCTTTCTTGCGGAGGCCCCATAATTATACCTGGATCCAATAATTTTGTCATTACACCAATATCTCCACATAATTTAAACTTACGTCCTATGGTTGTTGGTGATAATGTATCAATTAAACTAAAAGCAGCTTCTAGAGAAAGTTTTTTTTTAGTTTCTATGGATAGTAGATCAGTCACACTAGAGAATAATGAGGAAATCTTAATTAAAAAAGCTGATTTTAAGTTGCAATTAATTGAGTTGCCAGATCATAATTTCTTAAAAACAGTAAGAAACAAGCTATTTTGGGGTAAAGATTCAAGAAATTAACCATTTTTAATGATTTGGACTAATTTCTTTTGTAATTTTGCGGCTACTTTTATTTTGACATGAACAGGATAGTTTTTTTAGTATTTGTTTTTTTAAGTACTAATTCCATATCTCAGGAAGCCCAAGTAAATGAAATTGGTTTTTTCACTGGTACTGGATATTATATCGGGGATTTAAATAAAAATCATTTTTCACAGCAAGACATTTGTTTGGGAGCTATTTTTAAAACTGATTTTCGAAATGAAAGAATGTCTCTAAGGTTTCAATTAATGTATAACAAACTTAAGGCCGATGATATAGAGTCTAATGTACTTGAACAAATTTACAGAAATCTAAGTTTTGAATCTGAAGTAATAGAGTTTGGACCTGTCTTAGAAATTGACTTTTTCCCTTTCCATCCTGGTCAAAACCATACCGATGAACCTGATTTTGGATCGCCTTATTTTTTAGTTGGCATCAATTATATGAGAATGAATCCTAAAACCAAATATGGAGATTCTTTATATGCTCTTCAACCACTTAGAACTGAAGGTCAAACAAAACCTTACGCTTTGAACCAAATTGTGATTCCATTTGGATTAGGTGTGAAGATGAATATTACTCACCATTTATCATTTTGTATTGAGTATGCTATGCGAAAAACTTTTACTGACTTTTTAGACGATGTTAGTGGTTTATATGCAGATCCTTCCAATTGGGAAGATCCCACAAGAATTGCTTTAAGTGATAAATCAAAATCTTATCTTTTGGAACAACAGCCTGGCTTAGAAAGAAGTAATGTTGGTTTTCAAAGAGGAAATTCTAGTACTAAAGACTGGTATGCAGTAAGTGGAATTACCCTCACTTATGAATTCTTCAAAGACGTTGTGTGCCCAAAATGGTAAATTGTACCAGTAAAATATTTTAGTGAAAGATATTCAATTAGACCCCAAAAGAATCCCGCAACATGTTGCCATAATTATGGATGGGAATGGTCGGTGGGCTAAAAAGAAGGGAGAATTGAGAATTTTTGGTCATACAAATGGGGTTGATTCAGTTAGAGAAGCATTGACTGCAGCTGTGGAAGTGGGGGTTCAATACCTTACCCTTTATGCTTTTAGTACGGAAAATTGGAATAGACCTAAAGAAGAAATAGCTGCTTTAATGGATCTGTTAGTACAATCAATTTACAACGAAATAGACGAATTAAATAGTAAAGGGGTTAAGCTAGAAACAATTGGAGATGTAGAAATACTTCCTAAAACCTGCCAAAACGCTTTAATAGATGCTAAAAAGAAAACAAAATACAATAAAAAAATCACTCTAATTCTAGCGTTAAGTTATAGCTCTAGAAGAGAAATTGCACATGCAATAAAAAAAATGACTCAAGAAGTAGTTGTTGGAAAATTATCAAGTGATTCCATTAATGAAGATTTAATTAGTTCTTATTTGAGTACTGCCAATTATCCTGATCCTGAATTACTAATACGTACTAGCGGAGAAAATAGAGTAAGCAACTTTCTGATGTGGCAATTGGCCTATACGGAATTATATTTTACAAAAATTTTATGGCCTGATTTTAAAAAGAAAAACTTTTTTCGGGCTATTTATGATTATCAAAAAAGGGAAAGAAGATTTGGTAAGACTTCAGATCAAATATTAAATGAAAATGTATAAATATTTAAAGTTTTTATTTGTTTGCTGTCTAGCTATTAATTCCTCTTTTAGCCAAACTACTTATACCGATTACCAACTTTCACCAAGAGAGTATACACTTGCTGGAATTTCCATTGATGGGGCAATATTCTTAGATCATGAATTAATTATTCAAAAATCTGGTCTGCAAAGAGGTGAGAAAATTGCAATTCCAAGTGATAAAATTTCTAAAGCTATAACCAAGTTGTGGGATCAGGGATTGTTTAGTGAAGTATCTATTTTAAAAGAAAAAACACAAGGGAATAATTTATTTTTAAGAATTAAGCTTCAAGAAAGACCTAGAATGTCTAGATATAAATTTAGTGGAGTTTCAAAATCAGAAGCGGATCAAATCAGAGACGACTTAGATCTTTTCAGTGGCAAAATTATTACCGAAGCATTGAAAATGAATGTTAAAAACATTTCGAGAAACTACTTTATTGAAAAAGGCTTTTTAAAAGCTAAATCTACCATTACTACAGAAAGTGACACCTTGGTCAACAACAGTAAAATTCTTAAAATAGAAGTTGATAAGGGTTCTAGAGTAAAGATTAACGAAATTATAATTGATGGTAATTATTTTTTATCCGATGAGAAGATTAAAAGGTTAATGAAAGAAACCAAAGAAAGAAAATGGTATAGATTTTATAAAAAATCTAAATTTCAAAATTCTTTATTTAACCAAGATAAAAATGCAATTACAGAAAAGTACAACGAAATTGCTCACAGAGATGCTCAAATAATTTCTGATTCTATTTATGATTTTGACGAAAATAGTATCAATGTATATTTGAAAATTAGTGAGGGAAATCCATACTTTATAAGAAACATAAAATGGTCAGGTAATCAAAAGTACTCAAGTGGATTGTTAGACACTATTTTAGGTATTAAAAAAGGAGACTTATATAACCAAACTTCTTTGGAGACCAAATTATTTATGAATCCCAATGGTACGGATATTAGCTCCATTTATATGGACGATGGATATTTGTTTTTTCAAGTTACTCCAACCGAGAAAAAAATAGAAAATGACTCTGTAGACTTAGAAATTAAAATTTATGAAGGAAAGCAAGCAAGAATTAAAAAAGTAAATGTTACTGGAAATACTAAGACTAGTGATCATGTAATATTGAGAGATATGTATACTCACCCTGGAGATTTATTTTCAAGGGATGCCATAATTAGAACCCAGAGACAATTGGCTCAAAATGGATATTTTGATCCAGAAAAATTAGGAGTAAATCCAATGCCAAACCCCACTGACGGTACTGTAGATATTGAATATGTTGTTGAAGAAAGACCTAATGATCAAATTGAACTTTCTGGTGGTTGGGGAAACAACTCCTTAGTTGGAACGCTTGGACTTACTTTTAACAACTTTTCAGCACGAAAATTATTTAAAAAAGGGTCCTGGTCTCCTTTACCATCTGGAGATGGACAAAGATTAAGTATTAGAGCTCAGTCAAGTGGCTATTTTTTCCAAAGTTACAATATGTCTTTCACCGAACCTTGGTTAGGAGGCAAGAAGCCGAATTCATTTACGGTATCTGCATATCATTCCTTACAGTCTTATGATCGAAAATTTATAACCGATTCCTTAGACGCTGAAGGAAATAAAGCAATAAACCCAGCTAGAAGAGTAATTAAAATTACAGGTGTTTCTGTGGGTTTGGGAAAGAGATTAAAATGGCCGGATGATTATTTTAGTGTTTATTATGAAGCTGGATATCAGTACTATGATTTAAATAATTTTGGTAATGTGTTTAGCTTTTCTGAAGGATATGTAAATAATCCTTATGTTTTGTGGAGAATTTCTAGAAACAGTATTGACCAGCCATTATATCCAAGAAGCGGATCGTCAATATCTCTATCATTAAAAACTAGTGTATATCCTTATTCGAGAATAAATGACTTTGAAGACCACAGTCTACTAACCGATCAAGAAAAATATAAATATTTGCAGTACAATAAATTCAAATTCACTTCTTCATGGTTTACCCCAATTTCCAAGGATAAAAAATTAGTAGTTAATGCAAGATTAGGATTTGGCTTATTAAATGGTTGGAATAAAAACTTAGGAGCTCCACCATTTGAAAGATTTTATTTAGGAGGAAGTGGTTTATCAGGTTTTAACTTAGATGGAAGGGAAATAATTGCTTTAAGAGGGTATGACGAACAAACCATTTCATCTAATACTGGCGATAGATTAATTAGTAAATACACTCTGGAACTCAGGTATCCAGTGAGTTTAAATCCATCTGCTACAATCTATTTACTAAGTTTTTTAGAAGGTGGTAACTCTTGGAACGATTATAAAAAATACAATCCATTTCAAGTAAAAAGGTCCGCAGGTTTTGGAGTTAGAATATTTTTGCCCATGTTTGGATTATTGGGATTAGATTATGGATTTGGGTTTGACCCTTTAGATCCTGGTGCTGCTGGAGAAGTCAATCATAATGCTCAAATTCAATCTAAAGGTTATAGAGGACAATTTCACTTTACAATTGGCATGAATATTGGAGAATTATAATTTAATGAATATTTTAAGAACTTTATTTTTTATTATTTTTTTTTCAGGTAATGTTGCCATTGCTCAGAAATTTGCTTTTGTAGATTCTGAATATATTTTAGATCAGATGGAGAGCTACCAAAAAGCCCAAAAGCAAATAGATGATTTAGCTGCTGAATGGCAAAAAGAGTTAGATCAAAAAATAAAAGATATTGAAAGTAAAGCAAATGAATTAAGAAAAAATGAATTAATCCTACCAGAAGATATAAAAAAAGATAAAGAGTTAGAAATTTCCAATCTTCAAGATGAATTAAGAGTTTATCAAACCAAAAAATTTGGTGTTGGTGGCGATTTATTTAAAAAAAGAAAAGAATTAATTCAACCTATTCAGAGAAAAGTATTCAAAGCTATTGAATCATTAGCAAAAGATAATAATTATAGTTTTGTACTTGACAAAAGTAAAAATTCGAATATCTTGTACGCAGATCCAAAGTATGACAAAAGCGATGCAATAATTCGAAAATTAAAAAAGTAAACAATGAAAAAAACAGTAAAATCAATCTTATTTTCCATAGCTATATTGACTGCGTTTAGTTTTAACGCTCAGAAGTTAGGACATGTAAACTCTCAAGCTATCGTTCAAGAAATGCCAGACTATGAATCAGCAAGACAAGAACTAGAAAGCTATAAAAACGATTTAGCTAAAGAACTAGAGATGTATCAAAAACTTATAATGGAATTTGCTCAGGACTATGAAAAGCAAAAAACTACCATGTCTGCAGAATCTAGACAAAGAAAAGAAGCTGATTTAATGGAAAGACAGCAAAATTATGAGAAGAAAGCTTATGAAGCTGAAACCAAGCTTCAGCAGAAAGAACAAGAATTATTACAAGCTATTATGGTAAAGGTAAATAATGCTGTTCAAGAGTTGGCTAAATCTGAAGGATATGATTATATATTTGAGCGAACAACTCTTTTACACGCTGGGGGTGATGATATTAGTGATAAAGTGAGAAAAAAGCTAGGAATAAATACCTCAAATTAAATTCAAGGCTCTTTTCTAAGAGCCTTTTTTGATAATGAAAGGACCTATAGGTATTTTTGATTCGGGTTATGGAGGGCTAACTGTACTTAAGTCTATACAAGACTTAATGCTAGAGTACGATTGCCTATATCTTGGTGATAATGCTAGAGCACCTTATGGAACAAGATCTTTTGAGGTAATTAATCAATATACCTTGGAAGCGGTAGAATATTTATTTTCTAAAAACTGTCCCTTAATTATTTTAGCATGCAACACTTCATCTGCAAAAGCATTGAGAAATATTCAACAAACAGTACTACCTAAAAAATTTCCTGATAAAAAAGTATTAGGAGTTATTAGACCTACTACTGAAGAAATTGGTAATTATTCAAAATCTGGTTATATAGGAATTATGGGAACTGCAGGAACAGTAGTTTCTAACAGTTATCCAATTGAAATTGCTAAATTTTTCCCCAATGTTCATGTTGTACAACAAAGTTGTCCTATGTGGGTACCATTAGTAGAGAATAATTCCTTTAACGAAGAAGGGGGGCAATATTATATTCAAAAATATATTGCCGAACTTTTAGAAAAAGAACCGCGAATAGATACCATAGTTTTAGCTTGTACTCATTACCCATTATTAAAATCGTCTATTGAAAAATATTTACCTATCGGCGTTAATTTATTTGATCAAGGTAATTTAATTGCCCAAAAGTTAATTGACTATTTAAAAAAACATTCAGATACAGATCAGCAAATATTAAAAAATGGAAATGTAGAAATATTGACAACTGAAGCTAGTGATAAATTTGATGGGCATCTAAACTTATTTTATGATACTAAAAACAAGTCTAGAACAGTTCAAATTATTTAATCTTTATACCATCTAGCGTATTCTACATATTTATTAGCCAAATCTAAAAGTTGATTTTTAAAATCACCTTCTTTTACTTTTTTCGCTGGTACTCCAGCATAAATTTCTCCAGATTTTACATGAGTTCCCATTGTAACCACTGCACCGGCTGCAATAATGCTATCACTTTCAATAATACATTCGTCCAAGACAATGGCTCCCATACCAATAAGTACTCTGTCTTTTATGGTACAGCCATGAACAATGGCATTGTGACCAATAGTTACTTGATTTCCAATATTAGTAGGATTTTTTTTATAAGTACAATGTATAACTGCTCCATCTTGAACGTTTACGTCATTTCCCAATTTAATGTAATGTACGTCTCCTCTAGTGACGGAGTTGAACCAAAAGCTGCATCTGTCACCACAAATTACCTCCCCAATTATGGTTGCATTTTCTGAAATGTAGCAATCTTCACCTAATTGAGGATTTATTCCATTAATTTTTTTAATCAAGGGTTTCATTTGATAAGTCTTTACGTAATTTAGTAAAAAATTATAAAATGAGTAGACCAGTTACAATTTATGCTGAAATGACCCCAAACCCTAATACTATGAAGTATGTGGCTGACCATATGCTGGTAGAAAGTGGAGTAGTGGTAGAATTTTTAAATTCGAGCGAGGCTAAAGGGTATTCTACTTTTGCAGAGGCGCTTTTTAATTTTCCATTTGTTACTCGAATATTTATAGCTCAAAATTTTGTAACGGTTTATAAAAATGACATGGTAGAGTGGAGTGATGTAACTATGGAATTAAGAGAGTTTATAAAAGAATGGTTAATGGGAAATGAAAATCCAGTACAAGAAATTCCCAAACAAGTAGTTGCAGCGTCAAATAAAGAAAAATCGATTTCAACTACTACTAATTTAGCTCCAGAAATAAACACTAAAAAAGATCAACAAATAGTAGATTTAATAGATGAATATGTACAACCAGCTGTAGAGCAAGATGGTGGTGCGATTCATTTCCAATCTTATGATGAAGAAAGTGGAGCAGTAACAGTAATTTTAAAAGGTTCATGTAGTGGTTGCCCCTCTAGTACAGCTACTTTAAAAGGAGGTGTAGAAAATTTACTCAAATCTCACTTACCTGATATTAAAGAAGTGGTGGCTTTGAATGGATAATTAAATTTAAATTATTAAAGATGGCATTAATATTAAGCATTGTAAGTATAATCGTATTGTATTTTTTATTAAAAAGAAAAAATAAGAAAGCGGTAAATATTGACAAAGATATTGAGGACAAAAACAAATCGCTTGTAGGTAAAAAGATTGACCAAATTAGTTCTGGAGATGAAATCGCTCAAATTGAAGGTAATATAGCAGAATACAATAAACAAATTGAATCTTCAAGAAAAAGAATGGCCGAGAATCAAAAAGATTTAGAGCAAGCTGAAATTGATTTGAAAGCTGGTGTGGGTTCTCAAGACGCAATTTTAAGAATAGAAAAAGATATTGAAGACGACAAAGAAGATATTGCTGAATTAAAGAAAAAAGAAATTGCGGCAAAAAAGAAATTAGCTGACTTACATTAACTTATTCAGATTTCAAATTCTGAAGTTCTTTCAAAACTTGTTTTTTAATTTCTTCGGTATCTGTATTTTCCAGCTTAAATACAATAAAAGTGATGATGTCATTTTGGCCAGAAATCATTCCATCGATTGATGTTAACTCCTTCAAATTCAATGTTTCCATCTTATTATTTATAGCAGAGGCAGATAAGTTTACCATGCAAATATAAAATAGGCAGTAAAAAATCGTTGCGAATATAAATTTGAATAGCCTCATAATAAGTATGTTTTGCCTTTTACAAATCTTTGTTGCCAATATCTATTCATGGCTTCTATAGAAATACGCCGACCAGTTCTTGGAGCGTGAATGAAATTATCTTGATCCAAAAAAATTGCAACATGGGTGATTTGACGTCCATTATCCGAAAAAAACATTAAATCTCCAGGTTTTAATTGATTAAAATTTACAAAATTGCCACCCCCAGTTGAAAATTGTTGCCTAGAATTTCTTGGGAGATTATAATTGATACTTTTTTTATAGACATACCAAGTAAAACCAGAACAGTCAAATCCATTTATGGGATCTTCATCTCCATAGCTATAAGGTATTCCAATATGTTTTTTACTTTCACTAATAATATTATTCCTATTTGTACTTATTATTTTGGGTTGAGTATGTTTTTTAACTTCTTTAAACTTTGATACACCTTCTTTTTTAATAGAAATGCTGTTAATATTATCAACTATAAAATCACCATTTTTATCGATCATCTTATTTAGATTTGACTGAAGATCGTTAACATCAATATTTTTAATTTGCTCCAAGAATCCATCGCTAAATTCAAATTTATTGTACTGATAGATCATTTCAGGAAACCCAAAATTCATGAAAATTCCAGCTAAGATGATTTTGAAGAAAAACCTAAAAATAAACTTCATTTAATATCTGAGGTAACTATTTTTATAGTTATTAAATATATAAAATCATATTTAATATTATATTTAAATTAACAATAAAAAAAATAATTGTGGAGGAAACATTTTATATAAGCTATATGAGAAGTGCAACGTATTTAGATGGCACAAAAGACGCTAAAATTATAATTGAGGAGGAAAAGAAAGCAGAAAATTTGGAGGATTTAAAATCTCAAATTGAAAATAATCAAAAATTTTTGTGGTCTCGAGAAGATGATGTTACTGATTTTAATAAGGATTTAGATTCAACCAATTTTGAGTATTTAGTAAAGGATAATAACAAAAATGTTTTATTTTTTGAAGGTCATAAACAAGATATCATAATAAATATTAAACTGCCTTCAGACGACGATAACTTCTTAACTAACCTTAAAAACATGTCTTTTTTAGTTGATGATCCAGATTCATTTTTTAAAGCACTACATGTAAAAGATAAGGAGGGTGTTTATCCTGATGCCTCAGGAATTTCTTATTATAAATTACTTATTCCTGAGTTTGCTAAAAATTTGAATACTCCTGAATCTAATTTTAGTCATTTTTTGGGATACGACGATGAAAGTTATATGCTAAGATGTACACTAGATATCCCTTTTTATAGCTTTAACAAATTCTTTCTAGAATTCTCTAAAAAATATAATTTAACACTTTCAATCTATACCATAAATAACGATGTAGAATTATATCAATCTTATGACAAAAGGGGTACAGATGAAGGTATGATTGATGGAGAAAATAATTGGCAGTACTTATACGATGATTACATATTCTACGTCCTTGAATTACTTGAAGAAAAGGAAGGAACTTAGTACTTTATTATCGCATTATTCTATTATTTAAATTAAGTACTCAATTTAAACTTTACATAAATAATTTTTTCAAGTATTTAAAGCTGTTTTTCTGTGATAGGTTTTCAACTAATCGCATATCTGTTTTAATTTTTCCTTTGTAAATATTTAATAATTTCCTCGTTTGGTTGATTTTATTTCTGTCATATTATTATGAATAATACAAATGATTTCACCCTTCAATTAAAAATGTACATGATTTCCACTCTGGCTCATATTCAATTGTGAAACCCTTATCTCTATGAATTATAATTTCAGATTCGAGTTTTAAATTATTATAAAATAAATAACTTCCTATGTATTTTGCAGCTGATTCATGAAAATCCTCCCCACCACCAAATTGTAAAAATCCTAAATGGGATAATTTAAAATCTTCTACTTCAAAATAGAAATTAAAATCTACAATATTATCATGTTGAACAGTTACATTACGTTCATTAAGTAAGTAAGGTTTAAGTTGTTCAGGTGCTATCCATTCACTTAACAGTAATACATCATTTTCGCATTTATATGCGTTGAATTCATTTGTATCTGGATGAAGGTCAAAATAAGTTCGGTTTTCCTTCCAAAATGATTTTACTATTTGCATTGAATTTTCATCACTTTCATCAAGCCAATCAGAATCTCCTAAGAAGTCTCTCAATCTTTGTTCTAAAATTATTTTTTCATTATTTACAGTGATGGAAATTAAAACATCGTCTTCAATAAAATGAATTTCTTCATCACTTGCCTCTAAAACCATTTCATAAAATTGATAATAGCTGTAGTCTCCACTTTCTACCCCATTGATAAATTCGTATAACAATGGACAATTTGCTTTAAACTTTTCAAAATCTATATTTTCTTTAAAAATTTCAAGAAAGTTATCAAATCCGTTATCTAAAGTAGTGTCGTAAACCATGGATAAAAATTCACCAACTGAATTGGCTTTATCGGATGTGAATTCAATTGCCTTAGTACATTCTTCAAAATAATCTTGCTTCAAATTGCCAAATAAATAATTCGGAATTCTTCCACTTAGAGTTATTTGTATTTCCTGCATATTTAAATTTAAGATTAATTGGTTATTTCTTCAACTATTTCGCTAATCAATGCTTGATACTTGTTGCCTAATTTTGTAGCTAAATTGTATTCTAGTATTAAATCTTTCTGTTTAGAAATGAAGATATTTTCTCCGTCTTCCAAACCATAATCAAAGATAATTCTTTGGTGAAGTTGTTTCACTTTTCCTGTATTTTTTTTGACCCATATTTTCATTCCCAGTGCCTTTTTAGAGGGGTTTGTGCAATATATTAATTGTTTATTTCCTCTTCCTGCTCTAGATTCATCATTAAATGATGTACCAGTTTTAGCAAAAGAAATTCTGTATTTTTCAATTTCATTTTCTTTACTTTCTAAAACCGACCACAAGGCGTTATAATTATTAATGGCGTCTTTTGGAAACCCTTCGTTTTTTAATTGCTCAAGTTTTGTTTCCAAACCATTAAATATAGTTTTATTACCTACCTTTTGAACTGCCTGTTTAGATTCTACATCGTCATCAACGCTTGTTATGGAAGCGAAAGCCATAGCTGCCTCTACTTCTTCTACTAAGGTATCTTTATATTTTTCTCTTAAGAGATTTAATAGTTCTAAAACTGAAAACGACTTTGCTTTTAAATAAGGATCTTTTTGACAGGACCCCCATGCAACTTTTTCCCATTCTTCATCAATTAATTGATTTTCTCCAAACTTTTCAAGTTTTTCTACAATTTCAGACCACTCTATACTAAATTTATTGGCAAATCCTTTATCCCATTTAGTAAAATCTGGATTTTGGGTAAGCAATCTAAATATATTTGGAAAAGATATTTGAATTCCAAGTAAGGAAAACAGCATAAAGTCATCTCCTGAATGTTGTTGATCATCGTCAGCATTTTCAATATCTCTTATATCGTTTATTAGACTAAATGAATTTAAATACCTTTTTAAACTTCTTGGATTATAGCCAATAGTAAACTTCACTGCTTTTGCAAAAAGTTCTTTTTCTTCTTCTTTAATCTCTACATTTAGACTTTTAAGTTTTTCAACTAAAAAGTTTTCTATATCATAGGTTCCAACGGGCATTGAAAAAGGAACTTGTATAATTTTATCAAAAAATGATCTAAATTCTCTTTCATTTTGCTCAGTTTTAGGACCAAATTTGCTTTCTAAACCTTTTACAACTACATCATAATCAATTGCTAAAATGAAAACACAATGAGGAATATCAAAAATATTTTTCAATGATTCTAATACTTCAACGGCATCCGATGGAGGTATTCTATCAAGATCATCTACGAAAAAAACTATTTTTTCAACAGGATTTTTAGAATCCATTACCAATTCTTCAATTAACCCTTTAATCAAATCCTTTATTTCCGCAATTTCAGCTATGTTTTGTGAGTTAGAAGAAATATCTTCTGAGGCAGTTTTAATATCAACTCCTGTTTGATTTGCAATAACTTGATTTGCTAACCCACTTAAAAATTTACCCGCTTTTTTAAATTTACTTTTTGCATCGTCTTTTAAAGTCCATACTCCTCTTTCGGAGCACGAATCTTTCAACTTTTCTAACATTCCTCTTAGAACACCTGGGGTGGTTTCATGAGCCCCTTTGAACATACTGTATTCCCATGTATTTACCCATGAGGTAGCAATTTTTATCTCACGGTCTGCTCTACTAAATTCTTCTAATAGTAGCGACATCAATGAGGTTTTCCCAGTTCCCCATTCACCTTGTAAACCGATTGTGATAGGAGTGTTGCTTTTTGAAATAAATTTGGATAGCGCTTCGCTATATTTTTCTACTTTAAGTAAGTCATCTTGGTTGGATGATATGGGCTGGTCTGTAATTGAGGACATATTGTTTTTTAGATTTAACTATATAATTGATAAAGTTATTTTTATTAATGAATAGAATTGCTAATACTTTAAATCTATGATAAAAATTTAAATAAAACTAAATTAAAAACTATACTATTTTTTTCTCTCCAAAGTTCAATCAATAGGGTTTTTTTCGTTACCTACTAATGGTTCAGTTTTTAAAGAAAATGATTACCTATATGCTCTTCTCATTTTCAGACTTCAAAGGGGAGAAAATAGGATTACACTTATTGTTAAAAGTAGTGCTATTCTTCTCCCTTTGTAAAGCCAATTTGTACTTATGCATATCATCTTCAGATATATCTTTTAAATACATTTTTAGTTATTAATTGATGATAAGGTGTTTGGTTACTATTATTTCGTTGCTATCGTTTCTAATATTTACAAAATACAATCCTTTAGAACCTAAATTAGATACCGGTATTTGAATGTTTGATGCATCTATTATATTTATAAATACTTGCTGTCCTAGGCTATTGATAATTTCTACATAGTGGTTATTAAAATTATCTTCTGTTCCATAACTAATATTTATCATATATCTAGCAGGGTTGGGATATAATACTAGATTACTGAAAGCTTCAGCAATTGAAAGACTTGGTCCGCCAGAACAATTGATTAAGTTGGGTTTTTCAAGGGTGTCTATACCACAGTTATTGACCATATCTTCTGAAATTAGCTTTACAGAATACACACCATTGTATTGGTATTCGTGGGTAATATTGGTAATGTTTGTTGGAATGACTGTTCCATCTCCAAAATCCCAAGTAAAATCAAAATTTCCCATATTTGGAGTGGTGTTATTAAATGGGAATATGAAAGGTGGAGCAATTAAAGAAACCGGAGTAACAGTAAAAGCTAACTTAGCTCCTGTTATATCTACGTCTAATGTGACAATACTATCGCAACCATCTACTGTTAGTAAAGAATCGGTATATATTCCACTAGTGTAGTAAGAAGTCCCATTCCAAACAACACTATCGCAGTCTGATTGAAATTCATTTACATAAATTGGTTGGCATGGACTACAACTATTAGAAAAAGAAACAATGGTATCAAAGTTGAAATTTGTGTTGAGAGGGTTTAACCAAGCAGTATCACTATAAGTAGAATTGTCTACTGACACACAAAAAAGACTGTCATTTTGGTGGGCCCTTAGTTCTGTAATAAATGTATTATTACCATTTCTTAAGTCTAGCGAAGTAAGATCATTATTATTACACCTTACTGATTCTAGAGCTGAATTATTGGATAAGTCTAATTGGGTTAATTGATTGCTACCACAATTTAAACTCCTAAGAATTGAATTTTGAGAAACATCTAGAGTTGCAATTGAATTAATATGACATAGAAGCCAGTCTAATGAATCTAACATAGAAATATCAAGATTGGTGATTTGGTTTTGATGACATCTTAAATAAGTAATTAATGGATTTTGACTAACATCCAATGACGTTAATTGGTTAGAATGACAATTTAACCAGTTTAGCAATGTGTTTTGTGTTAAGTCAAGATTACTAAGTTGATTCCCATCACATGCTAGCCTTTCTAAAGAATCCATCATGGTAACATCTAAGTTTTGAATTTCATTGTTATGTACATCAAGAGATTTCATTAGAAAATTTTGAGAAACATTTATAGAGTCAATATCATTGCCATTACAAAAAAGTCTAAAGACTTGAGGATTTTGTGATAAGTCTATTGAAGTAATTTGATTTCCTTGACATCTAAAATCAAGCAATCCAATGAAGTCTTCAATACCAGTAACATCAGCAATGTTTTGACTGTTAATAAATAAAGAAGTAACAGCACTAATATTGGCTGTGGTCACAGAATCGTTATTGGCAATACCATCTCCCATTGATGTAGAGTCTCCAATATTTACTACTGATCCTGAAGAATTGTGTGTTTCTAAATAGGCTTCGAAATTATCGTCTGGAACATAAGTTTTATTGCTTGCTGACGGACTACAATTATTAGAAAAAGAAACTATCGTATCAAAGTTAAAATTTGTATTCAAGGGGTTAAGCCAAGCAGTGTCGCTGTAAGTGGAATCATCAACTGTAATACAATATAGATTAGAATTTCCATAGGCACTTAGATGTGTAAAATTGGTATTGTTTCCATTTTTAACATTTAAATAAGAAAGCTGATTATCTCTACATCTTAAATAATTAATTAAAGGATTTTGACTTATATCTAAAGAGGTGATTTGATTTACACTACAATTTAGATAATCAAGATTGGGATTATGGATAACATTTAATGAATTTAATTGATTACCATCGCATCTTAGGTAGTCAATTAAGTTATTGTTACTAATATCTAAACTAGTAAGTAAATTGCCTTGTACTTGTAGGCTTTCTAATAATAAATTTTGAGAAATATCAATACTAGATAGTAAGGCTCCGCTCGCTCCAAAGTTATATAAAAGTGTATTTTGTGTAACATCAATGTTAGAAATTTGACTGCTTGAAATTCCCAATACTTTTAGATTTATATTTTGAGTAACATCAAGCGAAGTTAATGGATTGTATCCGCAAGTTAAATATTCAAGAACTGGGTTTTGTGTAACGTTCAATGTTGGCAATTGATTACTTCCACATTCTAGATGTTTTAAAAGTGAATTTTGAGTAACATCTAATATAGTTATCTGATTATTGTAGCATAATAGAGTTTCTAGAAGGAGATTTTGAGTAACGTCAAGGGTTGGGATTTGATTTCCAAAACATCTTAATGTTTCTAGAAGAGGATTTTGAGTAACATTGAGTGAGGTGAGTAAATTACTTGCGCAATTGAAAAAATTTAAGGAGTCTAGCATGGTGATGTCTAAACTAGGAATTAGGTTCCCATAACATTCTACATGGTATAATAATGGGTTTTGTGATAGATTTAAGGTTGTGAGTTGATTATTTCCACACCTCAAATAAGACAATAAAGGATTTTGAGAAATGTCTAAAGAGGTTAGTAAATTACCTCCACAATGAAGACCTTTTAATGAGTCTAACATAGTGACATCTAAAGATGAAATTTGATTACCTTCTGCAGAAATCGTTTCTAATAGTAAATTCTGAGAAACATCTAAAGCAGTAATTTGATTCTTCCAACAACTTAAATAGGTCAGTTGAGTATTTTGTGAAATATCAATTGATGAAATTTGATTTTTTGTACAACTAAAATTAATTAATCCAGTAAAATCTTCAATACCAGTAACATCAGCAATATTTTGATTGCTCACATATAAGCTGGTAATACTACTAATATTAGCTGTGGTTACAGAATCGTTATTGGCAATACCATCTCCCATCCCGTTAGCTTCTAAATAGGCTTCGAAATTATCGTCAGGAACGTATGTTTTCTGGGAGTAGCCAAGTTGAACGAAAATAGATATTATAAAAATAGAGAGTAATAGTTTTTTCATGTTTTAATTTCCACAAAAAAACAGATAAATTTTTTTATATTTAGCCCATTGTTAGCCCAAGTATATTTAATTAAGTTTAAGTTTTTTGAATACAAAAAATCTCCAAAAAAAAATTGAGAGTAAGTTTGGAAGGCCAATATGCTCATTATCAGATCTTAAAGACTTAAAAGAAGATGTCTTTAAATTTACCAACTACTCAATCGGCTTCAATACTCTAAGAAGATTTTACGGTTTTTTACCCACTATCAAACCTAGTAGAAATACCTTAAATTATTTATCTAAATATGTGGGCTTTGAAAACTATTCTAGCTTTGTTAATGGTTATAAGCTAGATAAGGTCTGGTACAATTGGGACCAAATCAATAACATTTTGCTCAAAAATTCTTTAGTTGAAAAAGATATTAATTGGTTACTTAAAAAAAGAAAATCAGAGCATTACTATATGTACTTAACTTATTTAATAACTTCTTACATTGATAGAAAAAAGACTAAGTATTTAAACACCATTTTTTCACATTCTCCACTTTTTGAAGTTGATAGAAAGGAATTTGCCAAAATATCTACTAGCATAAGTAAAAAGTTAAAATCATTTACCAATGAAAATCTAGAATGGATTAGTAAATATTTGAAATATGAAAGCTTTAGAAATTTAATGCTTTATAGCTATGTAGACGTAGATACTTTAAACGCTTACTACGGCTATTTATTAAAAAAATCACTTTTATTAATTACAAAAAAAGATGAAATACTATTTACTAAGCTAATGCTTGGTTTTTACAATTTTGTAAGAAATGAATCTGTGGATATCACCATTAATTCCTTAGAAATTCCAGAGAATTGTCATCCAATTCTTTTGGGTAGATACCATTCTATGAAATTGATATTAGATTCTAAAAATTCCAATGAAAATTTTGATGAATTTTTAAAAATAAGTAAAAAATTAGATTCAAAAATTGAACTCTTTCAAGAATATATTCCAATACTTA